>NZ_JBIQHY010000130.1:0-19123 GCF_044508335.1 Actinomadura sp. | reverse complement strand
CATTATGATACATCGGTACCATAGGGGTGTGCCGAGAACCGCCGACCACGACGCGCGGCGCGCGCAGATCATCGACGGGCTGGTCCGCGTCGCCGCGCGGGACGGGCTGCACGCCGTCACCATGCGGTCGGTGGCCGCGGAGGCGGGGGTGTCGCTGCGGCTCGTCCAGTACTACTTCGAGAGCAAGGCGCGGCTCATGAACGCGGCGCTGGAGCGGCTGGAACGGCAGAGCCGCGAGCGGTGGGCGGCCCGCCTCGCGGGCCTGGACGACCCGTCACCGCGCGAGGTCGTCGAGGCGCTGCTCTCCGAGGCGCTGCCGACCGACTCGGAGAGCCGCGCGTTCCACCAGGTGTGGACGTCCTACGCCGTGCTGGCGCTGACCGAGCCCTCGCTGGCGGCGCAGCCCTTCGTGGACGGCCCCGACCGCCTGGAACGGCAGCTCGCGGCGCTCTTCGCCGAGGCGGGCGCGGCCGGCGACCCGGGCCTTGAGGCGGCGCGCCTGCTCGCCCTCGCCCACGGCCTCGGGACGAGCGTCCTGGTGGGACGGCGGAGCGCGGAGTCCGCGATGGAGATCCTCCGCCGCCACCTGGACGAGGTCCTCCCGCGCTAGCGTCCGCCGGCGGCGCCCGGCGGAGGGGTCACCGCGGGGGCGGGAGTTCGCTGCCGGCCTCGGCGGCCTTGGCGAGGCGCTCGCGGAGGGTGCGGAGCAGCTCCTCGCCCTGCTCGGTGAGCCGCTCGATCGCGGGGAGCGCCAGGTCGTCGCGGACGGTGTCGGCGAGCAGCTCGTCGTACTCGTGCGCCTTCTCGGCGATCGCCTCCAGGTGGCGCTGGGCGCGCAGGACCTCGTCGGCCGCCTTGGCGCGCTCGGCGTAGCGCTCCAGCGCCTCGACGCGGCGCGTCACCGCCTCGACCGAGATGTCGAGCTTCTCGCGCAGCGGGCGGAGCGCCGCCGCGACCTCGGGGAGGGCCGACTCCCCGGCCATCGCCGCGTGGTCGGCGCGCAGCTTCGACTGCTTGGCGAGGACCTGCGCGATCTCCCACTCCTGGCGGGGCAGCGTGACCGCGTTGTCCACGGCGTCCAGCAGGCCCTCGCGGTTGACGGCGGAGTCGCGGACGGCGTCGATCGCCGCCTGGACGCGGGCCAGCATCGCGCGGCCCTCGTCGTCGAGGTCCTCCGGGGTCAGGTAGCGGTCGCGGCGCCGCTCCAGCTCGCGGGCGCGGCGCAGGTCCAGCGAGACCGACGGGGTGCCGAGAGCGACCAGCACCGCCAGCATGCCGAGGCCGATCAGCCACAGGGAGCCGAGCAGCGGCGACCCGACCAGCCCGAGGGCGAGCACCGTGAGCGGCGCCAGCCACAGCAGCGGGCGGCGGCGCCCGACGATCGTGTCCAGCTCGGCGCGCAGCGTGGGGTCGGCGACGGGGCGCGGCTCGCCGGGCGAGCCGTCCTCGGGCGAGCGCGGGGGCGCGATCCGCCGCCAGGACGTGGAGACGTGGGTCTCGAACGCGAAGTCGGTCCGCGCGATCTCGATCTCGGTCGGGCCGGCGGGCAGCGGCCAGGAGCCGACCGGGTCGCCCCCGCCCGGGCCGGTGAAGCGCACCCACCAGCCGCCCTTGCCGTCCTCGCATCGGTAACGGCCGGGAGCGACGTCGATACCGACGAAGTATGTTCCGATTCCCGGTATGGAATCACTCCACGTACCACTGGTCACCGGAGACCTCCCGTACCTGAACGACGTCCGGGGGACGGCAAGAGTTGCATTACCCCGCATCCGCGGGGAGAAAGCCGGATCCGGTTTTGGAATACTCCTCGGGTGCGACCCGACTACGACCCCCTCGATGATCCGCCCTGGGCGATGCAGCTGGTAGTACGCGCCGAGAAGGCCGATCCGCCCAGTCACGGCGCGGTCTGCGAGGCGGCCGCGACCGCGGTCGTCCGGCTGCTCACCGACCCGCGCGCCGTCGAGGGCGAATGGCGGGACGCCGTCCGCGAGTGGGAGTCGCGGCGCATACGGAAGGTGACGAGGCGGGCGCGCGGGGTGCGGTGGCCGGAGGTGCAGGCGCTGCCCGGCGTCACCGTCGAGCACGCGGGCGCGCAGGTGCGGGCGTTCCCGCCCGGCCCGGTGTCGGACGTCCCGCCGCAGCTGGCGAAGCTGCAGGTCGCGGGCCTCGACCTGGCCGAGGCCGAGGAGCCCCCGCCGCCGCCCGCGCCCCCGTACGCGGCGATGGCCCTCAACCCGGACGTGACGATCACGACCGGGAAGGCCGCCGCGCAGTGCGGGCACGCGGCCCAGCTGCTGCTCCGGCAGGGCCGCCGCAAGGACGTCGCGGCGTGGGTCGATGCGGGCGCCCCCGTGCACCTGGCCCGGGACGTCCCGTGGAGCAGGTGCGTGAAGAAGGCGGCGGTCGCCGTGCGCGACGGCGGGTTCACCGAGGTCCCGCCGGGCACCATGACCGCGATCGCGTGGATCGTCCGCGGATAGCGCGAACGGCGCGGAGGCGGGCCGCCGGGCGAGAGGCCCCGCCGCCGGCGGCCTCCGCCGAGATCAGTCGCGCTTCTCCGGGCGGGGGCGCGGGCGCGGCCCGGTCAGCGCGGCGGCCCGCTCGATCGCCTGGAGGGCGAACTCCTGGGTGCGGGTGAGCCCGCGCGGCCCGGCGGGCGGCGCGCCGGGCCCGGCGGCGGCCCGCGGCGCGCTCGCGAGCTGGGCCTTCGCGCTGAGCCCGTAGGACAGGAACAGCAGCACGACGAACGCCGCCAGGTACAGCAGGTGCTCGATCAGGCCGCCCCACCGCCCCTTGAAGACGTCCAGGACGGCGAACATGGCGAAACCCGCCATCCAGCCGGCCAGCGGCGGCACGAACAGCACGTCGCGGCGGAGCGCCGTGCCCGCCGCCGCGCAGAGGACGAGCAGGACCTCCACCGCCTTGACGACGACGAGGACGCCGGTCGCGGGGCCGGACCCGAAGTAGCCCTCGGCCTCGTCCACCCGGTCGCCCCAGAGCAGCAGCCCGCTGAGCAGGGTCGTCACGCCGTACGCGAGGAGGAACACGCCGACCGCGTAGTGGAACCGGTGCCACGTCCGCACGCCCGATGCCGCCGGGACGTCCGCGTCCACCGTCATCTCCGTCCCCCTGTTCCGGTTCGTGTGCTACGCGCAACATATCCCGGATAGGGTCCCGGGGACCCGCCGAACGCGGGCCGTCCGCCGCCCCCGGACGGGCGGCGCACCGCGCTGACCAGCCGATGTGCTTGCGCCCCGGCCGGTGAAGCGGGAGGGTGAAGGCACGTCGGGCCGCGCGGAGTCCGTGAGGAAGCAAGGATGACGCCTGACGATACGGGAACGGCCGCGCCGTCGAAGACGCGGATCGAATATCTGGAAGAGCTCGGCGGCGAGCTGGTCAAGCGCGGCCTCCGGGTGCGCCTGCTGCTGCCCCGCGGGCAGTCGCCGAGCCTGCACGTGATGAATCCGGACGCCGCCGCCCTCACCGAGAACATCCTGGCGGAGCAGGGCGCGGACGGCTGGTGGTACTGGTGGTCGTGGGGCGAGCGCATCGCCGAGGCCGACGACGTCACCGCCGCAGCCGACCGCATCGCGGCCGTCCTCGCCGTGCGCTGACTCCGGGACGGCTCCGGAGTCCGGCCCGAGCCTCGCACCGCCCGGTCCCGGGGGAGGGACGGGCGGCCCCGGCGGCTCGGGCTGAATGTTGAGCCGAGAAACATTTCGCTGGACGCGGCCCCGCACGGGCATGCCCGGGGCCCCGCCGCGGCGCCCCGCCGCCGCGTCCCGGTCATCGTGCGGATCACCCTTGTTGATCTCGTGTTACGTGATTGTTACCGCCGACAACAAATCAACATGCCGTCAGGTCTGGCGCGACGGACATGGGCGACATAAGTTGCGGGACACAACATTCACCCCGGTGAACGTGTGATCTCGCTCACCGGGCCAATGCAGACCCCCGGCCGCGCCACGGCGGCCGCCCCCAGAAAGGACCCGGGCAATGCGCAAGGGGATCCTCAGCCTGATGGCCCTCACGACGGCCGCGGCGCTCAGCCTCACCGCGTGCGGGGACGACGGAAACGACTCCGGCGGCGGAGAAGCGGCCAAGGGCAAGGTCGGCGTGATCCTGCCCGACACGGCCTCCTCCCCCCGCTGGGAGAACTTCGACCGCCCCTACCTGGAGCAGGCCTTCAAGGCGGCCGGCATCCAGAGCGACATCCAGAACGCCGAGGGCTCGGCCCAGCGGTTCCAGACCATCGCCGACCAGATGCTCACCAGCGGCGTCACGGTCATGCTGATCACCGGCCTCGACTCCAACTCCGCCGCCGCCGTGCAGCGCAAGGCGCAGGCGCAGGGCGTCAAGACCATCGACTACGACCGGCTCACCCTGGGCGGCGTCGCCGACTACTACGTCTCCTTCGACAACGTGAAGGTCGGCGAGACGATGGGCGCGGGCCTGCAGAAGTGCCTGGGCGACAAGGACTCCAACATCGTCTACCTGAACGGCGCCCCGACCGACAACAACGCGACCCTGTTCGCCAAGGGCGCGCACAACGTCCTCGACAAGGTCTCCAACTACAAGAAGGTCGCCGAGCAGCCCGTCCCGGACTGGGAGGCCGAGAAGGCCGCGACGATCTTCGAGCAGATGTGGACCGAGCAGCACGGCAAGATCGACGGTGTCATCGCCGCGAACGACAACCTCGGCAACGCCGTCATCTCGATCCTGAAGAAGAACAAGCGGGCCGGCGACATCCCGGTCACCGGTCAGGACGCCACCGTCCAGGGTCTGCAGAACATCCTCGACGGCAACCAGTGCATGACGGTCTACAAGCCGACCAAGCAGGAGGCCGACGCGGCCGCCAAGCTCGCCATCTCGCTGATCAAGGGTGAGAAGGGCGAGACCACGGCCACCGAGCACGACCCGGTCGGCAAGCGGGACGTCCCGTCGGTGCTGCTCGACCCGATCAGCGTCACCAAGGAGAACGTGAAGAAGGTCGTCGACGACGGCTCCGTCAAGGCGGCCGACCTCTGCAAGGGGGCGTACGCGGCCAAGTGCGAGGCCGCCGGCATCACGGTCCAGTAACGACCCCCGTCGAACCTCGTGGCGGGCCCCGCACCGCTGAGGGCGTCCCGGGTACCCGGAAGCCCGGGACGCCAGGGGCCCGCCACGGGCGTGCGGCAGAACCTGGAAGGAAACACGTGGCTGAAAACGGAGACCCCGTCCTCCGCCTGACCGGGCTCAACAAGAGCTTCGGCGCCGTCCACGTCCTGCACGACGTGGACTTCACGCTGCGGCTGGGCGAGGTGATGGCCCTGGTCGGCGACAACGGAGCCGGCAAGTCGACGCTGATCAAGTGCATCGCCGGCATCCACCCCATCGACTCGGGGCAGATCGAGTTCGACGGCCGCCCGGTGACGATCGACGGACCGCGCACCGCGTCCGAACTCGGCATCGAGGTCGTCTACCAGGACCTCGCGCTCGCCGACAACCTGGACATCGTGCAGAACATGTTCCTCGGCCGCGAACGCCGCACCGGCATCGTCCTGGACGAGGCGTCGATGGAGGAGTCCGCCCGCGAGGTCCTCGCGCGGCTCTCCGTCCGCACCGTCAAGTCCGTCCGCCAGCAGGTGTCGAGCCTGTCCGGCGGGCAGCGGCAGACGGTCGCCATCGCCAAGGCGGCGCTGTGGGAGTCCAAGGTCGTGATCCTGGACGAGCCCACCGCGGCCCTCGGCGTCGCCCAGACCCGGCAGGTGCTCAACCTCGTCCGGCGCCTGGCCGACAGCGGCCACGCCGTCGTGCTCATCTCGCACAACATGAACGACGTCTTCGAGGTGGCCGACCGGATCACCGCGCTGTACCTCGGCCGTGTCGCCGCGGACGTCGCCCGCTCCGAGGTCACCCACGGCCAGGTCGTGGAGCTCATCACCGCCGGCCGTTCCGGTGATCTCGGCCTCGCGCCGACGACCGCCGCCGAAAGCATCTGAAGGGGGACCGCGTGTCCACCGACATCCCGAGCCAGAAGGACGCCGCCATGAAGCTGGCGGACTCGGACTTCGCGACCGACCGGCGCGAACACGACGTGAAGTCGGCGGTGCAGGACTACTGGAACAAGATCAAGTCCGGTGAGCTGGGCGCGCTGCCCGCCATCCTCGGCCTGATCTCCCTCGTCATCCTGTTCACCGCCCTGAAGCCCGACACCTTCCTCAGCAAGGCGAACCTCGCCAACCTGTCCACCCAGGCGCTCCCCATCACGATCCTCGCCATGGGCCTGGTGTTCGTCCTGCTGGTCGGCGAGATCGACCTGGCCGCGGGCGTCGCGAGCGGGCTCAGCGCGGCCGTCATGGCCAAGCTCCTCGTGGACGGCGGCCAGCCCTGGTACGTCACGATCATCAGCGCGATCGCGACCGGCATCGTCATCGGCACCGTCATCGGCTGGCTGGTCGCCGTACTGCGCATCCCGTCGTTCGTCGTCACGCTCGCCTTCTTCCTCGGCCTGCAGGGCATCACCCTGCGGCTCATCGGCGAGGGCGGCACGGTGCCCGTCCGCGACGACGTCATCGTCGCGATCGCCACCAAGAACATGCCGATCTGGCTCGGCTGGACGCTCGCCGCCGCCTGCTCGATCGGCTACACCGCGACCCTGCTGCTGCGCTGGCGGCGCCAGCGCGTCCGCGGCCTGCACTCCAAGCCGCTGGAGTTCGTGATCGCGCAGTCCGCGGTCGTCGCCGCGGCGCTGCTGATCAGCACCTACGTGCTCAGCCAGGACCGGGCGCCGAGCCCGCTGATCACGCTGGGCGGCATCCCGTGGGGCGTCCTGCTGGTCGGCATCCTGCTGATCGTCTGCACGTTCGTGCTCGGCCGCACCGCCTACGGGCGGCACATCTACGCCGTCGGCGGCAACGCCGAGGCCGCGCGCCGGGCCGGCATCAACGTCACCCGCATCCGGATCTCCGTCTTCATGATCGGGTCCGGGATGGCCGCGGTGAGCGGCATCGTCGCCGCCTCCCGGCTCAACTCGGTCGCCACCGACGCGGGCGGCGGCAACACGCTGCTGTACGCGGTCGGCGCCGCCGTCATCGGCGGGACGAGCCTGTTCGGCGGGCGCGGCAAGGCCCGCGACGCCGTCCTCGGCGGCCTCGTCATCGCCATCATCGAGAACGGCCTGGGCCTGCTCGGGACCAAGGCGTACCTGAGCTTCCTCATCACCGGGGTGGTGCTCCTGCTCGCCGCCACCATGGACGCGCTGGCCAGGCGCCGGCGGACGTCCGCCGGGCGATGAGACCGCGGACGCGGTGATCCCGTGAACGCGGCCCGGGACGCCTGGGAGCCGGTGGCCCGCACCATCGGCTCCCAGGCGTGGCCGGACGGGGCCTCCGGCGGTTCCGGCGCTCCGGGCACGGCTGATACGCTCACGAGCCACGACCGCCTGGCGCACGGCGGCGGTGCGGCACGGTGGGAGCCCCTCGGCATGTCAGTGACGCCGGCCTTGGACCTGCGCGGCATCGACAAGAGCTTCGGGTCCGTCAAGGTCCTGCACGATGTCTCGTTCTCCGCCTACCCCGGCGAGGTCACCGCGCTCGTCGGCGACAACGGCGCCGGCAAGACGACGCTGGTGAACTGCATCGGCGGCATACACCCCGTCGACCGGGGGGAGTACCGGTTCGAGGGCGAGCCGGTGAAGGTGTCCAGCCCGCGCGCCGCCACCCGGCTCGGCATCCAGATCGTCCACCAGGACCTCGCGCTCTGCGAGAACCTCGACATCGTCGAGAACCTCTTCCTCGGCCGCGAGGAGCGCAGCCGCCTCACCCTGGACGAGGAGCTGATGGAGGAGACGGCGCGCACCGCGCTGTCGACGCTCGCCGTCCGCACGCTGGGCTCGGTCCGGCGGCGGGTCGCCACGCTGTCCGGCGGGCAGCGGCAGATCGTCGCGATCGCCCGCGCCGTCCTGCTGGACGCCAAGGTCGTCGTGCTGGACGAGCCGTCCGCCGCGCTCGGCATCGCGCAGAGCCAGCAGGTCCTGGAGTTCGTCCGGCGGCTCGCCGACAAGGGCCTCGCGGTCGTGCTCATCTCGCACAACATGAACGACGTCTTCGCGATCTCCGACCGGATCGCCGCCCTGTACCTCGGCCGCATGGTCGCCCAGGTCAGGACCGCCGACATCACCCACCGGCAGGTGGTCGAGCTGATCACCTCGGGCACCACGGGAGAGCTGGGGCTGCGCCGATGATGAAGGCGGGCCCGTCACAAGAGGACATCCGGCGACACAACCTCGGAACCCTGCTGCGGTTCGTGCACCTGCGCGGCCCGGCGTCGCGGGCGACGCTCGCCGAGTCCCTCGGCCTCAACCGCAGCACGATCATGGCGCTGACGGCCGACCTCACCGCGGCCGGACTCGTCCGCGAGGAGCTGCCGCGCGGCCCCGGGCGGCGCGCCGGGCGGCCGTCCCTCGTCGTGCGGCCCGAGTCGACCCGCGTGTACGTGCTGGCGTTCGAGGTCGGCGTCGACCGGCTCGTCGTCGCCCGCGTCGGGCTCGGCGGCGTCGTGCTGGACCGGCGCGAGGGCGTGCGGACCCGCGACTCCGACCCGTCGGAGCTGCTCGGCGTGCTCGTCGCCGGCGCCCGCTCCCTGGTCCGCAAGGCCGAGCGCGACGCCGTCTGCGTGGGCGCGGCGCTCGGCTTCCCGGGCACCGTCCGCCGCTCCGACGACACCATCATGTTCGGCCCGAACCTCGACGTCGGCGAGCTGCGGCTCGGCGACGCGCTGTCGCGCCGCCTCGGCCTCGGCATCCCGGTCTCCGTCTGCAACGACGCCAACCTCGGCGCGCTGGCCGAGCACGAGCGCGGCGCCGGGGTCAACTGCGACAACCTCATCTACCTGCACGGCGACGTCGGCGTCGGCGGCGGCATCATCGCGCACGGCCGGCTGCTCGGCGGCGACGAGGGCTTCGGCGGCGAGATCGGCCACATGATCATCAACCCTGGCGGGCGGCGCTGCGCGTGCGGCTCCAAGGGCTGCCTGGAGGCCGAGGTGGGGGAGCGTGCCCTGCTGGCCCACGCCGGCCGGGAGGAGACCCCCGGGCAGGCGGGGCGCGACGCGGTGCGCGACGTCCTCGCGTCCGCGGACGCGGGCGACATCGTGGCGCGGGAGGCGCTGCAGCGCGTCGGCGCCTGGCTCGGCCTCGGCGTCGCCAACCTCGTCAACGTGTTCAACCCCGGCATGGTCGTCTTCGGCGGGACGCTCCGCGACATCTACCTCGGCGCCGCCGCGCAGATCCGCAGCGTCCTCGCGACCGGCGCCCTCGCCGCGCCGCGCGAGAAGGTCAAGCTCCGCACCGCCGCGCTCGGCGACGACACGACCCTCGTCGGCGCCGCCGAGTTCGCCTTCGCCGAGGTCCTCGCCGACCCCGTCCAGGTGCTGACCAGGCTCCGTGCCCCCGAGGACAGCCCCGTCTAGCCGCCCCGTGCCGTTGCGCCCGGCCGCGTCACGGGCGGTTGGGCTTGGCCTGGGGGTTCAGGGGGACGGTGGTGTACGGGGTGGCGAAGGCGAAGGCCGTCATGCCGTCCAGCAGCAGGGTTCCGGCGGCGGCGAGGCGGGACTTGACGCGGGCGTGCTCGTGCAGGGCGGCCCAGGCCAGCCAGCCGACCGCGACGACCGCCCAGTAGGACACCAGGCGGTAGAGGCCGACGGCCGCGGCGGCGGGGGACAGGGCGGCGCCGAACGCGACGAGGGAGGCGGCCATGCTGCCCTCGATCGCACCGAGCCCGCCGGGCAGCAGCGGCAGCATGCTGCCCGCCGCCTGGGCGGCGAAGTAGGTGAGGGCGACGCCGTTGGGCGCGACGTCGATGCCGACCGCGTGCGCCGCCGACAGCAGCGCCAGGATGTCGAACACCCAGTTCAGCAGGGCCAGCGAGGCGAGCGCCGCCCAGTCGCGGCCGGTGGGGCGCAGCACGTCGCGCACGCCCGCCAGCCGCTCGGCGTACGGGGCCGTCCTGGGGTGGGCGAGCGCGAACCGGCGGGCGCGGCGCAGCGGCGCCGTCACCCGGGCGCGCAGCCGCGGCCGGCGCAGCGCGGGGACGAGCGCGGCCGCGAGGGCCGGCGGGACGGCCAGCGCGATCAGCGCGGGGCCGCGGGCGTGCGGGTCGGCGAGCAGCGCCAGCAGGCCCACCAGCGAGTAGGCGGTGGTGGTGATGACGCCGCCGGCCAGGATCACCGCGGTCGCCAGCCGGGCCGACGCACCGCCGCGGCGGAACTGCCGGAACGTGTAGACGACGCTCACCGCGGGGCCCGCCGGCAGCGTCGTGGACAGCGCGTTGCCCGCGTAGGTGATCGCGAACGCGCGGCGCAGCGTCATCCGCAGGCCGCCGACGCGCAGCAGCCGGCGCTGCAGCCGGGCGAACGCGCCCATCGACCCCGCCACGGCGAGGACGACCACGGTGAGCCAGCCGGGGTCGGCGTGCGCCGCGGCCGACCAGACGGCGCCGAGGTCGGGCAGCTCGTCGCGGTAGAGCGGGACGGCGGCGAGGGCCGCCAGGACCAGCGCCCACTGCGTGATCAGCCCCAGCCTGCGCCGCCACCAGGGGCGCCGGGCCGCGTCGTCGTCCCGCGCCGGACCGGCGGGCGGGAACGGGGATTCGGCTTCGGCCTCGGCCGGGGGACGGGCCGGTGCCGCGACTGTTTCGTGCATGTCCCGGTCACCTCGCAAGTCAGCCCGCCAAGCGCAACCTACGGCCCGCCTATGACATTCCCCCCGATGCGGAAACGAACCGCAAAGAGACCCCTGCCACACGCGTCACCGCGGTCGCGCCGCGGGCCCTTCGGCGATCTCGCCCCCGGCTCCCGCACCCCGGGATCGGACGCGGGCGCCCCGGGCGGTACGAGGGGCGAGGTCGGGTTCAGGGCCGGCGGGTGGGGTTCACCGCGTCGGACTCGGCGGGGGCGTCCGGATGGGGGCGCTCGTCGTCGCCGGGCCTGGCGGCCTGCTCCTCGTACTCGGTGATGCCGAGCCCGTCCCTGCTCTGCTCGGGCTCCTCGATCACCAGCTCCTCCGGCGGATCGGTCACGTACTCCTCGGTCAGGGCGATCTCCTCGTCCTGATCGTTGTCGCCCATGTCGTCGGCGTCCTCGCGGAAGCCGCGGGTCCCGCCGGGCTCGCCTGCCCTCATGGATTCCTCCCGGTTCGCAGCGGTTTCAGCTGATCGCACCGGTATCCCCGCTGACCGCGCCCCTACTCGCGGCCGCGGAACCGCGCCACCGCGGCCGCTGACCCGCCCTACCCGCGGCCGTGGACTCGCCCTACCCGCGGTCGCGGACCCGCCCTACCCGCGGTCGCGGACCGCGACGAGCCCGCCGATGACGCCCACGTACGCGGTTCCGTCCGGGCCGATGGTGATGGGCGCCCAGTTGTTGTCGAACCACTTGCCCATGCCGGTGAGGACCTTGTAGACGGTCCGGCCCGTGTGGACGTCCACCGCGGTCAGGTACCAGGCGTCGAGGAGGTCCCTGCGGGGCTCCTTCGTGTAGAGGTACAGCAGCCCGGCCGGGACGGAGACCTTCGGCACGGTGGACGGCGAACGCTCCGCGCTCGTCCAGGCCGTTTCGCACCCCTTCCCGCCGGGCTTCACGTCCACGCGGCTCACCCCGCCCGCGGACGACCCTCCCGGCGGAAGCTCGAAGAAGTTGCGGTACCCGTAGTTGTTCTCGACGAAGAGGCTGTCGCCGTAGCCGATCAGCGAGTTGTCCGTCGCGCTTGCCCCGCTGCCGAAGACGGGGATCTGGCAGACCAGCCCGCCGTCGTCGCTGCGGCGGACGATGACGTGCATGCGGTCGTCGGCGTTGTCGGTGATGGCGACGTAGCCGTCTCCGAAGAACGTGGGCGTCGTTCCCGAGCCCTGGTCGATCTGGCCGGGCTTGCGTCCCGTCCCCCTGTCGTAAGTACGGCGCCACACGACTTCGGGGGTGCCGCTCGCGTCGGCCCGCATCTGGTAGAGCGCGTGGTCGGACACGATCGAGACGCCGTTCTCGGCCGCGGCGAAGGAGTTCTGGATGCTCTCACCCGCGAGCCGCGTCATCCGGACGGCGCCGGAGTCCGGGTCCACCGTGCCGACGCGCCCGTTCCGGGTGATCCACCAGATCAGGCCGTCCCAGTCGGGGCCGACCGCGGTGATGGGGTCGCATTCGCCCTTCGGCCACGGGTTCGTCCACGTGGCGCAGTCGTGGGGGAGGCGGCCGCTGAGGTCCCAGTCGTCGGTCACCCTGAAGCGCCACTTGCCGTCCGGGCCCTTCTCGTGCGCGAAACGGCGGAGATGGAACGCCGAGTCCGCCAGCACCGCGCGGTCCTGCGGGTCCAGGTAGTAGTACGCCCCGCCGGAAGTGTCGGTGAGCACCTTGTCCAGGCTGAGCGAGAACACCGCCTGGACGGTCGACGGCCTGGGCGGCAGGTCGTACGTCGCGAGGTCCTTCAGCGTCTTCGGGTCGATCAGCCGCAGGACGAAGTTCTGCCCGCGGGTGCACTGCGCGACGATCAGGCCGGTCCGGCGGGCGAACGTCACCGTCGAGCACAGCCCCGGCAGCCCGCCGCCCTTGGCCTCGTCCAGGACCTCGGGGTCGCGGCCGAGCGGCCCGAGGAACGGGTACGTGTCGGACGCGTAGCTGTCGGCGTGCATCGACGAGGTCCCCACCGGCCCTTGGTGCGGGTTGGCCGGAACAGGACGTCCGGCCAGCGGCTCCGGCACGGCGGGCCCGCCGACGAACGCCGGGACGAAACCTCTGCCGGGCCCGTCGGGGATCGGGTCGGCCGCCGCCGGCGCGGCCGCGCCGGCCATGGGCGCCGCCAGGGCGGCGGTGAGCAGGGCGGCGAGCAGGGGTCTGCGCATCGAGGGCTCCTCGTCGGACGTGACCTGCCCCCGGTCGCGCCCTCCGGGAGGATCCACAGCGTAAACGGTGATCGTCCGTCTCCGCCCTATGGTTACGATCCGGTCATGGGCGTACAAGCTGTGATCTTCGACTGGGGCGGCACCCTGACTCCGTGGCACGACCTCGAACTGGCCGACATGTGGCGGGCGATCTGCTCCGCCCACCTGCCCGAGGACGAGGTCGAGAAGGCCGCCGCCGCGCTCGCCGGCGCCGAGCTGGAGCTGTGGCGCCGCGGCGTCGAGGAGCACCGCAGCGCCACGCTCGCCGAGGCGTTCGAGATGGCGGGCGTGGAGCCCACCGAGGAGCTCCTCGCGACGCACTTCGAGACGTGGACCCCGCACACCCACACCGACCCGGCCGTCCCCGGCCTGTTCCACGCCCTCCGCGAGCGCGGCATCAAGATCGGCGTCCTGTCCAACACCATCTGGACCCGCGAGTGGCACGAGCGGGTCTTCGCCCGCGACGACGTCCTCGACCTGCTCGACGGCGCCGTCTACTCCAGCGAGATCCCCTGGACGAAGCCGCACGCGGAGGCGTTCCGCGCCGCCATGGACGCCGTCGGCGCCACGGACCCCGCCGCCTGCGTCTTCGTCGGCGACCGGCCGTACGACGACATCCACGGCGCCAAGTCCGCCGGCCTGCGCGCCGTCCAGATCTGGCACCAGACCACCCACGCCTTCCAGCGCCCCGGCCTGACGCCCCCGGACGCCGTCATCCACGGCCTGGACGAGCTGCTCCCGCACGTGGAGCAGTGGCATTCAGCCTGACGGCCTCCGGGCCACGATGAGGTCGCGGGAGATGGCCTGGTCCACGCGGTGGCGGAAACCGCGGTAGGACTCGGAGTCCTGCACCTCCAGGCCGCTAGCGGCGAGGATCCCGGCGAGCTGCTCGCGGCGGCCGACGAAGGTGTTCCAGGAGATCCCGATCGCGCCGCCGGGGCGCAGCAGCCGCGCCCACCCGGGGACCGCCGCGGCCAGCAGCTCGACGGGGCTGCGCGACAGCCGCGCCTTCCCCCCGCGGCCGGGCTGCGCACCCTTGGCGGTGCGGGAGGAGTCCCCCGCGCGGCCGCGGCGGCTGCCGTGCTGGACGCCGTACGGCGCGTCCGTCACGATCAGGTCGAACGAGGCGGGGCGGAAGAAGCGCTCGGCCTCGACGGCATCGCCGTTCACGACGGTGATCTCCATCGTCTCGCCGCTCTTGTACCGCTCCTTGGACGCCCCGAGCGTCACGTGCAGGCGGCGCCCGATGACGGCCTTCTCCCGCCGGATGTTGGCCGTCTCCGCCTGGTGCTTGACCCTGTTGTTCTTCAGCCAGGTCTTGATGAAGGCCGCGTAGGCGTCGAAGTCCTTGCCGTCGATGTCGATCCCGGCGGCGTCCAGCCCGTACATCATGGCCTGGTTGAGGGTCGTGCCCCGTCCGCACATGGGGTCGAGGACGCGGGGGCGGCCGGTCACCAGGTCCATGGGCGAATCCATCGCCATCGCCGTGACGTTCAGCAGCAGCTTGGTGAAGTACTCGTTCGTCTTGCCGGAGTACTTCTGGATGGACAGGAGATCGCTGCCGAACAGGTCCAGCGGCTGGAGCGGGACCGGGCGCAGCAGATCGCCCTCGATCTGGAACAGCGCGTACAACGACGACAGGTTCGACAGGAGACGGATGTCCAGTTCCGTCAGCTCGTCGGCGTCGAAGGTCACGTACGGGACGCCGCCGATCTCCGTCTCCCGGACGTCGCCGAGCCGTCCGCCGAGGGCCCGCTCACCGAACACGGTCAGCTCGGCGCGCACCAGGGCGGCGGCGGACTGGGCGTACACGCGGTTGTGGGAGGGGGAGACGAGAAGGCCGTACGCGGTCATTCGCAGAACCCTAAGGGACGCCGCGAGCGGAGACCGCCGGGACGGGGTCCCGGCGGCCCCCGCACGGCCCTTGGGCGGGCCGTTCCTCCCAGGTCAGGCCGCCCGCGCCGGACGCTCGGCGCGCTCGGGTCGTGCGCGGGGCCCGGATCGTTCAGGACGCGCGGCGTCGTCCGCGGGAGCGTCCGGAGCGGCGGGCAGGGCCCGCGCGTCCCCGGCGGCGGAGACCTCCGGCGCGTCGCCCGCTCCGAGCTCCGCCCGGCCCTCCCCGGCCGGCACCTCCGGAGGCGGCAGGTCTGGGAGATGCCGTGCGGCGGCCGCCAGCAGCTCCTGCACGCGGCTTCGCAGGCTCGCGAGATCGGCGCGCGCCACGTCCGCCTGCGCCTGCGCCCTGCGCGCCTGGCGCCGCGCGGCGTCGCGCTCGGCCGCGAGCTGGTTCAGCTGTTCGCGGTAGGCGTCCCGCAGCTCGTCGAGGGCGCTGCGTCCGCCCTCCCTCGGAGTCGTGGTCACCTCTGGGCTCCTCCCCCGAGTCGTCCCTGTACCTGTGTCCTCGTAGTACCCGTGTCCTTCTGTGCGTGTCCCTCTATGGGTGTCCTTCTATGCGTGCCGCCATAGGGGCAACGCGGTCGATCCCGCGCATCGTTCCCGCCGTGCGGAAGATCACTCACCCGGTTCGGGACGCGGCGACAGCGCCGCCGGCGGCAGCCCGGGGAACGCGTCCCGCGGCACCGCGGCGCCCGCCTTCTCCCGCCACCGGGCCGCCCGCGCCGCCGCCCGCTGCGCGCTGTCGGCGCCGAAGGCCCGCAGGTCGGGGGAGGAGAGGCCGGCGAGGCCGACATAGGCGCCGACGAGGTCATCCTCCAGCGCGGCGGCGAGCCGCGCGGCACTGCGGGCGTCGGTCACCCGGACCGGCAGCCGGTACGCGGCCGCCGCCGGGACGGGCCGGACCGACAGCACCGACTCCAGTTCGTCGCGCTGCGCCCGGTGGTCGTTCCACATGTCCTTCGCGGTCCCGCGCAGCGCTCCGCTCAGCTTGGCCCCGAGCACCCCGTACCCGTACACGGCGGCGTGCTCGGCGGCCAGCGCCGTCCGCACCGCCTCGGCGTCGGACGTCGAGCGGACGGCGGGCGGCTCCCCCCTGTTCGTCCCGGCGTGGCCCGCCTCGCAGGCGCCGATGCTGGCGAGCAGCTGGGCCAGCGCGGGGCCGGCCGCCGCGGCGTCGGCCGTGCGGGCCCGCGCCGCGCGGTCCTCCAGCCCGCGCAGCCACGAGAGGACCGAGCCGCCGGGCACCGCGGGGGCGGGGCTCGGGCCCGGCATGGCGCCGCCCTCGTCCGCCCGGTCGCCGGACCCCGGCACGTAGTGGCGCTTCAGGACGGCCAGATGCTCCCGGTGGTGCGCGAGGGCGGCGTCGAGCCGCCCGGCGGGCGCGGAGCCGGCGGACCGCGCCGCCCCGTACGCCGCGATCAGCTCCTGCTCGGACGCCATCGCGCGGACGAGCACGGACACGTCCCTGCGCGGGGCCGCCTCCGCGGCGCAGCCCGAGAGCCACGGCAGGACCAGCGCGGCCCCGCCGCCGAGCAGCAGCGCGCGCCGCGGCATCGCCTCTGGCAAGGCAGACTCCTCACCCGGTGGTGTGGTGGCGGTGGCCCTCCGCGGTCCCCGTCCCCGAACGCGCACATCGGGCCAGCTCAAGCATTCCATATCCGCCGCGCCGGTGAGCCGTCCGAAAGACCGCCGCGGTCCCCGGCTGTCGATAGTCTTGAGATGTGGGCGGACGAGCGATACGGCGACATCCGCGACCGCAGGCGTGACAACAGAGGGAACACGAGGAGGGCCCATGAGCGTCGAGTCCCGCGGTGGCCGCGCTCAGGGCGGGCACCGCGCCGGGAGGCGCGCCCCCGAGCGGGGCGCCGGCCGGCGGCGCGCCGCCGGTTCCGCACGGCCCCCGCGCGACCCCGCCGTCGCCGAGCTGACCGGGCTGCTGGGGCCCGCCGTCGGAGCGGCGGGCTTCGACCTGGAGGAGGTCGACGTCCGGCCGGCCGGCCGCCGCCGGCTCGTCAAGGTCGTCGTGGACGGGGACGGCGGGGTGGCCCTCGACGACATCGCCCGGATCAGCGAGACGGTCTCGCGGCTCCTCGACGAGTCCGACGTCATGGGGACCTCGCCCTACGTGCTGGAGGTGACCTCGCCCGGCGTCGACCGCCCCCTCACCGAGCCGCGGCACTGGCGCCGCGCCGTCGGCCGGCTGGTCGTCGCCCCGCTGACCGAGGGCGGCCAGGTCGAGGGCCGGGTGGTCGCGGCCGACGACGAGGCCGTCGAGATCGACGTCGTGCAGAAGCGCCGGGGCAGGGGAGCCGGCGCGAAGAGCGGCGGCACGTCCGCCGGGCCGGAGGGCGGCGCCGGGCCGGTGCGGCGCAGGTTCGGCCTGGGTGAGCTGGGGCGCGGCCGGGTGCAGGTGGAGTTCAAGCCCCTGGACCCCCAGGCCGAGGAAAAGCGTTCTCCGGCTGAGCCGGACTAGAGGGGGGAACCTCGTGGACATCGACATGACCGCCCTGCGGGGCCTGGAGAGCGAGAAGGACATCTCGCTCGACGTGGCCGTCAAGGCCATCGAAGACGCCCTGCTGATCGCCTACCACCGGACGGAGGGCGCGGCGCCGAAGGCGCGCGTCGAGCTGGACCGGCAGACCGGGCACGTGACCGTGTGGGCGACCGAGACCGACGAGGAGGGCAACGACCTCCGCGAGTACGACGACACCCCGACCGGATTCGGCCGCATCGCCGCGACCACGGCCAAGCAGGTGATCCTGCAGCGGCTGCGCGACGCCGAGGACGAGCTGACGTTCGGCGAGTACGCGGGCCGCGAGGGCGACATCGTCAGCGGCATCATCCAGCAGGGCAAGGACCCCCGGAACGTGCTGGTCGACCTCGGCCGGATCGAGGCCGTGCTGCCCCCGCAGGAGCAGGTGCCCGGCGAGCGCTACGAGCACGGGGAGCGGCTGCGCGCCTACGTCGTCCAGGTCCGCAAGGGCCACCGCGGGCCGTCGGTGCAGCTGTCGCGGACGCACCCGAACCTCGTCCGCAAGCTGTTCGCCCTGGAGGTCCCGGAGATCGCCGACGGCACCGTGGAGATCGCCGCGATCGCCCGCGAGGCCGGCCACCGCACCAAGATCGCGGTGCGCTCGCGCAAGCAGGGCGTGAACGCCAAGGGCGCCTGCATCGGGCCGCTCGGCGGGCGGGTCCGCAACGTGATGGCCGAGCTGCACGGCGAGAAGATCGACATCGTGGACTGGTCGGAGGATCCCGCCGAGTTCGTCGGGAATGCCCTGTCGCCCGCGCGGGTTTCCCATGTCGAGGTCATCGACGCCGACGCCCGGGTCGCCCGGGTGGTGGTGCCCGACTACCAGCTGTCCCTCGCCATCGGCAAGGAGGGGCAGAACGCGCGGCTCGCGGCCCGGCTCACCGGGTGGCGGATCGACATCCGGTCCGACACCGAGCCCGAGCAGGCGCCCGTGAAGCCGACCGAGCCCGGCCAAACCGGATCTTCTACGTCAGGAGAGCATGCGACCGGCCCCGCGGACGCCTCGGCGCGGTAGACTCATGGAACGTGGCCGGGCGGCCCCCGTTCGCACGTGTGTGGGCTGCCGGGTTCGCACGGCCAAGTCCGACTTGCTGCGCCTGGTGGTGGTCGAGGGCGTCATCGTCCCCGACCCTCATGGGCGGCTGCCGGGACGGGGCGCGCACCTGCACCCCGATCCGGCGTGTCTCGAGCTCGCAGAGCGACGTCGGGCGTTCCCGCGGGCGTTCCGCCTGCCGGGCCCGCTCGACGCCCGTGCGCTGCGGGAGCGGCTTGCGGCACACGCCGCGCAGCAGCAGGATGGCCGAATGGTAAGCGACGTCTAGTCGGAAGCAGGTCGAGATTGCTATGAGCGCTCGATGAGCACGCCGCGATGAGTACGGCAAGTTAGCGACGGTCCGGAGGCCCCACCCCCGGACCGAGTAGGGAGTGCAGTGGCCAAGGTCCGGGTATATGAGCTCGCCAAGGAGTTCGGTGTAGAGAGCAAGGTCGTCATGGCCAAGCTCCAGGAAATGGGCGAGTTCGTCCGGTCGGCGTCCTCCACGATCGAGGCGCCGGTCGTTCGCAGGCTCACGGAAGCCTTCTCCAATTCTTCTTCTTCTCCGTCCCCCAAGCAGGGGGACAAGCGGGCCGCGCCGAAGCGGCCGTCGGGCCCGCGTCCAGCCGCGCCGCGTCCGGGTCCGCCCGGCGGCGCCTCCGACGGGCAGGGTGCGCGCCCGCAGGCCCCCCGGCCCGCCGCGCCGCGCCCGCCCGCGCCCAAGCCGGGCCCCGGCGGCCAGGGCGGCGCGCC
>NZ_JBIQHY010000230.1:0-2550 GCF_044508335.1 Actinomadura sp. | reverse complement strand
GTGAGCCACCACAGGAGCCGGTCGCGCTTCGTCAGCGTCTTCAGGGTCGGACGGCAAGCTCACCCTGACGCCAGACCAGGGCCTGTTGACTGGAGTGGACACCACATTCCCGGTGTACATCGACCCGGTGTGGGGAGCGCACAAGGCCGGGGCGTGGGGAATGGTGTGCATGGGCTGGTGTTCACCAGGTCTGACGGGGCGCCGATCACTCCGAGCACCGTCAACCGGCACTTCGGCCGGCTGTGCGACACGGCCGGGATCCGCCGCGTCAGGTTTCATGATCTTCGACATTCCTGCGCCACGCTGCTGCTGGAACAAGGCATCGACCTGGCCACGATCAAGGACCTGCTCGGGCACTCCCAGATCCACGTCACCGCTGACGTGTACGCCCATGTCAGGCCCCGCCTGCAACGCGACGCCATCGAAGCCATGGGCCACGCCCTCAACCACGACGACCATACCGGCGACCAGGAAGACGAAGGAGACGACCCGCCGAGCTCAGCGGCCGTCGCCTGAACCCTGAGCGATCAAGCCCCGGCGCAGCTACCCCAGCCGCGCCGGGGCTCACCCTCTCCACCACCAGCATCCGAGTGCACCTCTGCCGCGCCACCGGGGCCGAGCCCGGGCCGGAACGGCAGGCGCCCGGGGACCGGATGGGCCTGGTCGGGAACACCGACGAAAGGAGACGGGCCGCTCAGCCTCCGGCTGAGCGGCCGGTCACTGCCTGCGCGGGCCGGCCTGGAAGGTGCCCGGCTGAGCCGGTCTCGCGGACGAATGGGGGCGGCTGGGGACGTGCGCGGGTGACCGTGACCACTGCCGCCCTGGCGAGCACGTGCCGGACGTGCGTACCTTGACCTGCGGTGGTGGGCCTCCGTCGCTCCGCGGTCGACACGATGGTCACGACCCGCAGTTCGGTAATGGCCGGGAGGTGCGAGAAGAGCCGTAGCCGACCGAGGGCCACCATGTCGGTGCGCGAGTTGCCGGGGCCCGAACCTGACCGCAGACAGCGGTGTGGGAGTCGTCAACCGTGGCAGGGCAACGGCGGACATTGGCGCCATGAAGCGACAGGCACCGGCCACGGCACGTCAACGCGCACACGTCCGGCAGGTGTCCGCCAGACCCCAGGTGGTGATGATCATCCGCGCACGTGGCCAGCCCGCCTGATCACACTGTGAGACCGGCTCAACCGGGCACTTTCCAGGCAAGCCCGCGACCAGCCGTAGTGCCCCTGCTGCGGTTGATCGGTCAGGCGGCGTGGGTGTCGGCGCCGCGCAGGATGTACTGGTCGTCGCCGAATACCGCGGAGATCTGGATCTGGCCGCCGAGGGCCTGGACGTAGCGGGCGATGGCGTCGACGGTGGAGACCTCGCCGCGTTCGATCTGGGAGACGCGGCTCTTGGTCACGCCCATCTTGTCGGCGACGTCGGTCTGAGACAGGCCGACGGCCTTGCGGCGTTCGGCGAGCCGGTGGCCGTCGATGTAGGCCTGGTTGCGCTTGCGGGCCTCGGCAACGGCTTCCTCGCCGCCTGCCGCTGTGACGACGTCAGCGCGGACCTCACTCCACTTGGGGAAACTCGTCATCGCTGCTCCTCCTCGACCTGGCGTTCCTTCAAATACTCCTCGTACAGGTCTTCGGCGCGGGGGATGGCCTGCTTGTACCAGCCCGACCAGTTACCGGACTTATCGCCACCGGTCAGCAGGATGGCCGACCGCCACGGGTCGAACACGAACAAGATCCGAATCTCCGACCGGCCTGCCGAACCGGGGCGCAGCTCCTTGAGGTTGTGCAGCCGGGAGCCCTCGATGCGGTCCACGAGTGGACGGCCCAGTCCTGGACCGGCCTCAGCGAGACGGTCGATGGCATCAACGACCTGAGCCCTCGACCGCTCATCCAGGGTGTCGATCCAGGCGAGCAGCTCGTTGGTGACGCGGATCTCCCTCTCCTCCACACCAGAGAGTGTAGCGAATCCTTTACCACCGTGCCGGGCGCCGGACGCGGTTGCACCTTGCTTCTGGATCGCTTCTGGATCGCGTCGAGGTGAACCCGGGGCTTCCAACCCTCGATCAGGCGGATGAAGCTCAAGATCACACTGACTGGCTGTGCGCCCGTGTTGCCGTCACCGTAGCCGTCACGAACCACAACAGCAGATCACGGCATCCGGAAAACCGCAGGTGGCAGACGCCGTTCACCATCCGTAAATCGCGCTGGCGACCAGAATCGCCGCACACCTACTATGTGCTGGCGAGCGAGACACCGGTACTCGTTCACAACCGCAGCTGCGGCGTCGCCCGTAACGAGAAGGGGCAGTTCACATCTGGGGAGAATGCGGACGCGGCCCGTGGGCGCCAGACACACTTGAACTACAGGAATGCTCTGGGGGCTGGGTACGACTTCGAAGTCACGCTTCCGAGTGGGCTCCGGCCTGATGCGGTCGACTGGAAGAACCGCGTTGTGCGTGAATTGAAGTCGGACGCGAAGAGCAGCCAGGCGACGGCCCGGTGATCGTCGATGGGTGGGACTTCGGTGCCGGGCAGCTCTTGACGCCCGGT
>NZ_JBIQHY010000129.1:15812-19336 GCF_044508335.1 Actinomadura sp. | reverse complement strand
GTCTGACCCGCCCCCGGAGGGGTCAGCCCGCGCGTCCGGGAAGCATGGCGAGGGCCTTGGAGCGCTCCGCGACGAGGCCGTCGTAGGTGCCGTCGCGCTCGGCCCAGCGGTGCATGAGGACCCCCTTCACGAGGATCTCGCGCGGGGTGGGCTCCTCCGAGAGCAGCCGCATGACCTCGGCGGCGAAGTCGTCGAGCGGCAGCGCGTGCGGGTTCACCTTCTCCTGGCCCGCCGTGGCGACGGCCGGGGGGACGAGTTCGACGACGCCGACGCCGGTCCCGTCGAGCTGCGCGCGCAGCGCCTCGGAGTAGGCGTGCACCGCGGCCTTCGAGGCAGCGTAGGTGGGCATGGGCGGGAACGGCAGGAAGGCGATGCCGGAGGTCACGGTGATGATCGTGCCGGCGCCGCGCCCGACCAGGTGCGGGGTGAAGGCGTCGATGACCCGGATGGTGCCGACCAGGTTGGTGTCGATCGTCGTCTTCGCCGTCTCGAAGTGCGCGGGGTCGCGCAGGTCCTCCATGGCCATGACCCCGGACATCGTCACCACGGTGTCCAGCTCGGGGTAGCGGGCGAGGACCTCGTCGCGGGCGCGTGCGACGGAGGCGCCGTCGGTGACGTCGACGCCGAACGCGCCGAACCCTTCCCCGGCGAGTTCCGCCAGCGCCTCCGCGTTGCGGCCGCCGACGGCCACGGTGCTGCCCGCCGCGGCGAACCGGCGGGCCAGCTCCCGCCCGATGCCCGAGGTTCCGCCGACGATGAGAACGGTGCGGCCGGAGAGATCCATGATGTCGTCCTTTCGATCCAGCTTTCGATCCTGGGCGCCGAGCGGTTCCCGGGCCCTTGAGCGGTACGGCCTCAAGCTTCGGCGGCATGCGCCGGGTGTGGCAGAGCCCCCGTGTTCCCTGGTCCTGACAGGACCCCCTCAGCGACGCGCCCACCGGCTTACGGTGGCGGTATGAAGGGCGGTATGAAGGACGAGGAATCCGGCAACCGGCTCGGCGCCTACCTGCGCGCGCGGCGCGAGCTGATCACCCCGGAGCAGGCGGGGCTCCCGCCCGGCGGCAACCGCCGCGTCCCCGGCCTGCGCCGCGAGGAGGTCGCGCTGCTCGCGGGGATCAGCCCCGACTACTACCTGCGGCTGGAACGGGGCCGCGACAGGAACCCCTCGCCCCAGGTGCTCGAATCGCTCGCGCGCGTCCTGCGGCTCGACGACGTCGAACGGACGTACCTGCTCGGCCTCGCGTCGGTCCGCACGAGATCGCCGCGCCGCAAGCGCCCCGAGCGCGTCCCGGCGCGGGTGCACCAGCTCCTCGCGCACCTGCCGATCCCCGCGTTCGTCGAGGGCCGCGCCTTCGACGTCCTGGCCTCCAACCCGATGGCCGTCGCGTTCTCGCCGCGCCTGCGGCCCGGCCAGAACCGGCTCCGCTCCTTCTTCCTCGACCCGGAGGAGCAGGCGTTCCACGAGGACTGGGCGGGCCAGGCCGCCGGGTTCGTCGCCGCTCTGCGCACCGCCATCGGGGACGACGTCGACGACCCCCGGTTCATCGAACTCGTCGGAGAACTCTCACTGGCAAGCCACCGGTTCCGCACCCTGTGGGCCAGGCACGACGTCCGCAACCTCGACGGGGGGACCACCGTCGTCCACCACCCCGTCGTCGGCGACATGCGGCTCCACCGCGACAAGCTCCCCATCGACGACGTCATCCTCGTCGCCTACTACCCCGACAAGGGCGGCGACAGCGACGAGAAACTGCAACTCCTCGCCGCACTCTCCCGAACCGGCCCCGCCGCGGCAGCGCAGGAGAACCCAGCGGACATCCCGCGAACCGATGAGGAACGCCTCCGGTGAGGTTCCCGCCGCCCGCTCTCAGGTGCTCCTCCTGATGTGCTGGACGGCGCGGTAGGCGAAGGCCATCGCCGAGCCGATCGGGATGCCTGGGCCGGGGTAGACGGGCCCGGTGAACGAGGCGCTGGTGTTGCCGGCCGCGTAGAGGCCGGGGATCGGGGCGCCGGAGCCGTCCAGGACGCGGCCGTCGGGGTCGGTGCGCAACCCGCCCTTCGTCCCGAGGTCGCTGAGGACGACCTCCGCCGCGAAGTACGGAGCCTGGTCGAGCGCGACCACGCACGGTCCGCCGCCGGAGAAGAACCGGTCGTAGGGGTCCTCGCCGCGGTGGAAGTCCTCGTCGGCGCCCTTCTCGGCGAACCCGTTGAAGCGGGCGACGGTCCCGGCGAGGACGCCGGGCGGGACACCGATCTCGCCGGCGAGCTCCTCCACCGTCGCCGCCTGGACCCACCGGCCGGACGCCAGCTGCTCGTCCGGCGCCAGCGGCGGGACGGAGATCGCCGGCAGCCCGTCCCAGCGCGCGTCGAAGATCAGGTGGAAGGGGCCCTCGGCGGCGGCCATCTTCCGGCCCATCCGGTCGTAGGGGAGCGACTCGTTGGCGAAGCGGCGCCCGGAGCCGTCCACGATGAGCCCGCCCCGGAAGCCCAGCGTGAACGCCGGGAGGCCGTCCGGGGTGCGCAGGCCGGGGCAGAACCACGCCTGGTCGAGCAGGCCGGTGGACGCGCCGATCCGCACGGCCGCCTCGATCGCGTCGCCGGTGTTCGCGCCGTCCGGGGCCATCGTCCAGTCCGCGGAGCCCGGCACGCCGCGCGCGGCGCGCAGCCGGGCCGACGCCTCGAACCCGCCGGCGGCCAGCAGCACGCCGCGGGAGGCGCGCAGCCGCAGGCCGCCCGCCTCGACGCCCGCGACCCGGCCGTCCTCGACGATCAGCCCGGTCAGCGGGGTTCCGGTGCGCACGTCGCCGTTCCCGGTCGCGGTGAGGGCGAGCAGCAGCCGCCCGATCAGCGCCCGCCCCTGCGCCATCGGCCTGGCCGAGTGCCCGCGCCCCGCCCGGTCGCGGTCGACCGGCGGGCGGACGAGCCCGGCCACCTCGCCGAGCCGCTCCACCGGCAGCTCCAGCGGCACGAACGACCGGCCCATGTCCAGCCGCCCGGGCGCGGCGAAGTAGTCGGGGAACGGCCGGAACTCGAAGTCGAGCGCCGGGTCGCGCTCCAGGAACTCCACGACCTCGGGCGCCGCCGCCAGGAACGCCTCCCGGTGCGCCGCGTTCTCGTCGCCGAGCAGCGCCCGCAGGTAGGCGCGGGCCGATTCGGCCGAGTCGGCGATCCCGGCCCGCTCCTGCACCCGCGTGCCCGGCAGCCAGATCGCCGACCCCGAGTACGCGGACGTCCCGCCGAGCACCCCGGTCTTCTCCAGCACCGCGGTGCGCAGCCCGGCCGAGGCCGCGGCGAGCGCCCCCGTCATCGCCCCGGCGCCCGAACCGGCCACCACCACGTCGTATTCGTCGTCCCAGCGGGCGTCACCCACGCGGCATCCCCTCCCGATCTCGGCGCGCGCACACCGTAAGCGCGGGCCGCGGCGCGGCGGGACGACCGGTCCCACTGACCGGTATCGCCGATCGCGGGGACGGCCGCGACCCCGGATATTGTTCCTAGTCAGCACACCGGCAACAGCACCGGCA
>NZ_JBIQHY010000129.1:12197-15712 GCF_044508335.1 Actinomadura sp. | reverse complement strand
GAGCACACCGACACCAGCACACCGGCGGAGCGGAGGGAGGACCGTGGCGAGGATCGCAGCGGCGAGGATGTCCGCCGAGCCCAGCTCACCCGAGCAGCACGACCGGCGGCAGCGCATCCTCAAGGCCGCGTCGCGCATCGGCGCGGAGAAGTCCCTCGAACGCGTCCAGATGCACGAGGTGGCGAAGGCCGCCGGCGTCGCGATCGGCACCCTGTACCGGTACTTCCCGTCGAAGGTGCACCTGTTCACCGCGGTGATGGCGGCGCAGGTCGACCGGCTGCACGAGCAGGTCTCCGAGCCCGCCCCCGGGGTCAGCCCCGAGGACGCGGTCGCCGACCTGCTGGTGAAGGCGAGCCGGAGCCTGCTGGCCCAGCCCGTCCTGTCGGCGTCGATGCTGCACGCGTCGAACAGCGCGCACGTCGCGACCGTCGCCGACACGATCCACATCGACAACACGTTCCGGGACATCCTGCTGCGCGCCGTGGGCATCGAGGTCCCGACCGCGCAGGACGTGACGCTCGTCCGGCTGCTGATGCAGTGCTGGTACGGGGTGCTCCAGTCGAGCCTGAACGGCCGCGCGTCCATGGCGGACGTGGAGAGCGACATCCGCCTCGCCTGCAAGCTGCTGCTCGCCCCCCGGTCGAACGCGCGGCGCTCACAGGACGGCGCGCAGCCCTCCCAGTGATCGGGACGGCCCCGGCGCAGGCTCCGGCGCCGCGGCTAGCGTGCGCCCATGAATCGCTATGACGGCGTGAAAGTGCTGCTCACCGGGGCCGCGTCCGGCATCGGGCGGGCCACGGCGATCCGCCTCACCACCGAGGGCGCCGCGGTCTACGGCGTGGACATCTCCGGCAAGGGCCTCGCCGGGACCGCCGAGGCCGTCACCGGGCCCGGCACCCTGACCACCCGTACGGCCGACGTGACCGACGAGGCCGCCGTGGCCGCCGCGGTGGCGGACGCGGCGGAGACCCTCGGCGGCATCGACGTCCTCGTGAACGTGGCCGGCGTCCACAAGACCACCCCGATCGAGACGCTCACCGTGGACGACCTGAACCGGCTGTTCTCCGTCAACCTCGTCGGCACCGCCCTGTTCTGCCGCGAGGCGCTGAAGCACCTCCCGGACCGGACGGGTGTGATCGTCAACACGGCCTCGCTGTCGGCGACGCAGGGCAGCCCGTACATGACGGCGTACTCGGCGTCCAAGGGCGCGGTGCTGGCGTTCTCGCTCAGCCTCGCCGCCGAGCTGGCCGCCCGCCGCATCCGCGTCGTGCCGATCTCCCCGGGAGCCGTCGACACGCCGCTGATCCAGTCCGCCGACATGTTCCCGCCCGGCATCGACCTCGACTACTTCTCCAAGATCCGGTCCTACTACGGCGCGGCGGACCCCGAGATGATCGCGGCGGCGATCGCGTTCGCCGGGTCGCCCGACGCCGCCTACTTCACCGGTGCCGACTTCCGCGTCGACGGCGGCGCGCACACCTAGGAGAGCGACATGGCACGCACCATCGCCGTCAGCGGTTCGGCGTCCGGCATCGGCGCGTCCCTCGCCGGGATGCTCCGGGACGCCGGCGACACCGTCATCGGGATCGACCGGCACGACGCCGACGTCCGCGCCGACCTCAGCGTCCCCGAGGGCCGGGCGGGCGCGGTCGCGGAGACGCTGGAGCGGGCGGGCGGGCGGCTCGACGCCGTCGTGGCCTGCGCCGGCGTCTCCGACTTCACGATCATGCCGGTCAAGGTGAACTTCTTCGGCGTCGTCGGGCTGCTGGAGGGGCTGCGCCCCGCGCTCGCGCGGGCCGAGGCGCCCCGCGCCGCCGTGGTCGGCTCGATCTCCGGCACGCACCCGGTGGACGACGCCACCGTCCGCGCCTGCCTCGGCCTGGACGAGCCGGCCGCGCTCGCCGCGGCCGCGAAGGTCGAGGAGAGCGGCGCCGGCGGCCTGCTGTACCCGTCGTCGAAGTCGGCGCTCGTCCAGTGGGTGCGGCGGGTCTGCACCGCCCCCGAGTGGGCGGGCGCGGGCATCCCGCTGAACGCGGTCGCGCCGGGCGTCGTGCGGACCCCGATGAGCGCGCCGCTGTTCGAGGACGAGGGCATGTTCCAGATCATGAAGGAGGCCGTCCCGATGCCGCTGAACGGCTTCGCCGGCCCCGAGGTGATCGCGGAGGCGCTGCGCTGGCTGATCTCCCCGGCCAACACGCACATGACCGGCCAAGTGATCTACGTGGACGGCGGCGCCGAGGCCACCCTCCGCGACGCGTCCCTTTTCTGAGAGCGGCGGTTTCTAAGAGCGGTTTTCTGAGAGCGGCGGTGACGGAGCACCGGCGCCCGCCCCCCTCGCGCCGGGGGCGGCCACCGGTCGGCTCCGCGGTCAGTACTTGCTGGTCTCGGTGTTGTCGAGCGCGGCGACGCTGTAGGCGGCGTAGGTCCGGCGCGGGTCGCGGTCCTCGAAGTACGGCGTGATCTGCGCGCCGAGCTCCTCGACGGAGAAGACGCCTCCGGCCGCCGTGAACTTCTGCTCCACGGTCGGCGCGGCCATCAGCGCGACCATGTCGCCGTAGACGATGAACACCTGACCGGTGATCTTCTCCGCGGCGGGGGACGCGAGGTAGCCGACGAACGTGCCGACCCGCTCGGGGGCCATGGCGTCGAGCCCGCCGGGCGAGGTGCCCTCCGCGAACGTCGCCTCGGTCATCGCCGTCCGGGCGCGGGGGCAGATCGCGTTGGCGCGCACCCCGTACCGGCCGAGCCCGGCGGACGTCGACAGCGTGAGCGCGACGATGCCGGCCTTCGCGGCGGAGTAGTTCGGCTGCCCCGCGGATCCGAACAGGAACGCCTCCGACGCGGTGTTGATCACCCGCCCGTAGACGGGGCCGCCGGCGGCCTTGCTCGCGGCCCGCCAGTGCACGGCGGCGGCGCGGGACACCGACGCGTGCCCCTTCAGGTGGACGCGGACGACGTCGTCCCAGTCCGGCTCCGACAGGTTGAACAGCATCTTGTCGCGCAGCACGCCCGCGTTGTTGACCAGGACGTCCAGCGAGCCGAAGGTGTCGACCGCCGCGGACACCAGGGTGTCGCCCATCGACCAGTCGCCGACGTCCCCCTTCACCGCGACGGCCCGCCCGCCCGCCTTCGTGATCTCCGCGACGACGTCGTCGGCCGCCGGCCCCATGTCGTTGACGACGACGTTCGCGCCCTGCGCGGCGAGGGCGAGCGCCTCGGCGCGGCCCAGCCCGGCGCCCGCGCCGGTGACGATGGCGGTACGGCCCGCCAGGGACAGGTCAGCGTTCATCGGAGCCTCCGGATCGGGTGTTCGGGTCGCTGGCCGGAGGCTAGTACGAATTCTAGTCCCGCGGCGGGAGCCGTCCCGCTCAGCGGGTGTCCGCAGGAAGCTCGCATGGTGCGGACAGCTCAGCGGGACTGATCTTGCCCGCCAACAAGAACGAATTCTAGTCTCCCGGCCACGACGCTGGATCCGGCGACGCTGTCCGCCCCGCTCGCCGGCGCGATCCGCGCGC
>NZ_JBIQHY010000129.1:10985-12097 GCF_044508335.1 Actinomadura sp. | reverse complement strand
CCGCTGACGGCGCGGATCCCGGTACGGTGGCGCGATGATCGAAATGGTGGGGTTCGACGCCGCGGTCGAGGTGGGGGTCGCGGCGTTCTGCGCGGGACCGGAGGTGCCGAGCGACGAGGACGTCCGGAAGCGGCTGACCGGGACCGGGGTCGAGCCGTGGCTGGCCGAGCGGCTCCTGGTCTTCCTCCCGATGGCGTTCACGCGGCGGCTGCTGCCGGATGTGCAGTACGCGGACGCGGTGGCCGCCCCGGGCGGCCGGGTGATCCTCCGGGACGAGCCGGTGTTCACGGCCGCGCTGGCGCGCGCGGAGCGGGCCGGCCGGGGCGAGTTCGAGCGGGTCGCGCTGCGCAGCGCCGAGTTCGCCGCGATCAACAACGCGCTGCACGGCGGGGCGGCGATGTCGGACCTGGTCATGGCGGAGACGGCGCTGACCGCCGACCTGCCGCCCGCCCAGCCGGGGGACGGCGGGGTGCCCTCGCCCCGGGCCGTGTTCGAGGGCTTCCTGCGGGGGCACGGTGTCGCGCCGGACGGCGCGACCGGCGTCGACGCCGGGTTCTTCGTCCACCCTTCGCCGGACGGCGTGGTGCTGGCCCAGATCGACTTCCGCGTGTCGCACCCGGCGCTGGCGGTGCCGTGGCTGGTGGAGAGCTTCGCCGGGCACGGCGCCACGTGGCGGGAAGCGATCGGCGTGGCCCTGCAGAAGTTCGAGCGCGCTTCGCTGCATCCGATCGTCGACGGCCTGCTGCGTCCCGGGGCCGTCCCCGAGCAGGTGGAGCGGGAGCGCTACGAGCACCCGGGCGGCCCGTTCGAGCTGGTGCTGGGCGCTCAGATCAACATGTTCGCCGGCCGGCCCGTGCCGTCCGCCGGGCCGCTGCTCGACCGGATGCTGGAGGCGCTGCGGGCGGAGCCGCTCACCCGGAAGGTGCACGGGCTCCGCCTCTTCACCGCCTACAACGAAGGCCGGTTGGAGACCAACGAGGTGCTCCTGGACGGCGAGCCATGGGCCGCCGGGCAGATGGTGGTCGCGAACAGCCCGGCGCCGCTGCCCGACGGGAGGGTCGCGGTCCGCGTCTTCGGCCTGCTCGTCCCCCGCTGACGTCCCCTGCTGACGT
>NZ_JBIQHY010000129.1:7750-10885 GCF_044508335.1 Actinomadura sp. | reverse complement strand
CTCGGCACCCCGCCCTTCTCCCTGCCCTTCTCCCGCCCTTCTCCCCGCCCTTCTTCCCCCATTCTCGTCGGCGGCGGGGTGCGGGGTCAGCCCATGTGGAGGCGTTCCAGGGCGTCGTCGTGCAGGCGGCGCGCGATGAGGTCGTAGTCGGCGGCGAGGCCGGTACGGATCCGCTGCTCCTCGTCCGGCTTCATGAGCAGGGCCGGGTCCGCGGCGGGGAGGGCGCGCAGGACGGCGATGCGCAGGTGCGTGGGCGGGTGGCTGCGGTCCACGCGGAGCCGCCGGCGGGCCGAGACGCGGAGCCGGCGCTCGCGCTCGGAATCGGGGAGCGCGGCCAGGGCGCCGCGCAGGTCGTCCCAGTACCCGGCCGTGCGGCCGGCGAGCGCGTGCCGCTGCACGGCCGTGAGGTGCGTGTCCTCGGCGACCACGAGCGTCTCCAGCATGCCCGCGGCCGCCTCCGGGGACGCGAGGCGGGCGGCCAGCCGGTCGGCGAGGTACTCCGCCCGCTGCCCCGCCCGCAGCGTGATCATGTGCTGCAGGACGAGGACGGAGCCGACCACCGTGCTCGCCGCCCCCTGCACCACCCGGAGGCACAGGTCGATCAGGTAGTTGAGCCGGTCGTCGGGCGGCCCGGGGCGCAGCAGCGCGTGCAGCCGGGCGAGCGTGGACAGCGACGTCCCCACGACCACGCCGTGGGCGGCGTCGCCGTTCGCGCCGTGCGCGAACTCGTGCCCGAGCAGCGCGACCTTCTGCTGGGCGGTGAGCGACTCCCACAGCGGCAGCCCCAGGAACAGGACGCGGCGGCGGCGCAGGCCGACCGTCCCGTAGGCGGCGTTGAAATCCTCGGACACCACCACGGCGTCCACCGGCTTGACGCCCAGTTCGGCCGCGACCCGGTCGAGCAGGGCGAACAGGGCCGGGGCGTCGGCGCGGCGCCGGACGTCCGGGAGCTTGCGCAGGCTGCCGAACCGGGGCAGCAGCAGCCACGCCACGAGCAGCGCGAGGACCGCGAGGACGATCAGCACGGGCGTGCGCATCGCGGCGAACACCCAGACCGCGAAGGCGATCAGCGCGGCCGTGCACAGGTGCACGCCGAGCGCCAGCGCGTAGGACGCGACCCGGGCCGCGTCCCAGCCGGGCCGCTCCGCCGGCGACTGGGCGACCTCGGCGTAGAGCGCCTCGACCCTGCGGGACGACCACCGGTCGAAGCGCCCGCGCAGCCCGCGCCGCTGCGGTTCGTCGGCGCCCAGGCCCCAGCCGCAGCCGGGGCACCAGACCGGATGCCCTTCCAGGGAGGCCAGCGGCGCACCGCAGGAGGGGCACGGCGTGATCGTCTGCGTCATGGCGGAAGATCTTAGGAAGCGCGGGTCGCGGGATCAGGAGAATTCAGTCTCGATCCGCTTGCGGAGCACCTTCCCGGTCGCGTTGCGGGGCAGCGGGTCGGTGGTGACGTGCCAGCGGGACGGGACCTTGAAGTAGGCGAGCCGCTCCTTCGCGAACGCCGCCAGCTCGTCCGGCGCGGGCGGGTCGTCGGGGAAGACGGCGACCGCCGCGACCTCCTGGCCGAGGTCCGGGTGCGGGACGCCGACGACGATGCACTCGGAGATCCCCGGGTACTCGGCGAGGGCGTTCTCGACCTCGGCCGGGTAGACGTTCTCGCCGCCGCGGATGATCAGGTCGGAGCGGCGGGTGGTGAGCCGCAGCCGGCCGTTCTCCAGCACGCCGATGTCGCCGGTGCGCAGCCAGCGGCCGGCGTCGATCGTGCGCCCGGTGGCCTCCGGGTCCCGCCAGTAGCCGATCATGTTGTAGGCGCTGCGGGCGCACACCTCGCCCTCGGCGCCCTCCGGGACGGGCCTGCCCTCCGCGTCGCGGATCTCGATCTGGACGCCGATGTTCGCGGGGCCGACCGTCCCCGGCGCCTCGGCGAGGTCCATGGGGGTGGCGACGGAGATGGCGGTGGACGACTCGGTCAGGCCGTAGCTGTCGACGAGGGCGCCGCGCGCCGGCGGGAACACCTCCTGGAGCCTCTTCTTGAACGCCGGCGAGGACGGCGCGGAGGCCAGCGCGAACGCGGTCAGCGACGACAGGTCGTACTTCGACAGGTCGCCGTGCCGCATCATGCGGTGCGCCATCGTGGGGACGGCGCCCCAGTTCGTGACCCTCTCCTTCTCGATCAAGCTCAGTACCTCGTCCACGTCGAACCCGCCCATGTGCATGATCACCGCGGTGCCGGTGGCGAGCCGCGGGACGGCCAGGTTGTGCAGGGACGCGATGTGGAACAGCGGCAGCGCGAGCAGGTAGCGGCGGGACGAGGCGTCGATGCCGAACGCGCCCATGACGGCGTCGTTGTACCGGTGGTACTCGATCACCGAGGTGAGGTTCCGGTGCGAGTGGACGGCGCCCTTCGGGCGGCCCGACGTGCCGCTCGTGTAGAGGATGACGGCCGGGTCGTCCTCGGCGGCGTCCGGGATGTCGAACCCGGCGCCCGGGTAGCGGGCCGCCAGGGACGGGACGTCCTTCTCGATCGTCAGCACGTCCTCGGAGATCAGCGCGGCCCGCTTCTCGTCGGCGATCACGACCTTCGGGTCGGTGTGGCCGAGCGCGTACTCGATCTCGGGCCGCGTCCACCAGGCGTTGTAGCCGACGGGGACGGCCCCCGCCGCGACCGCCGCCCAGAAGGAGACGATCCACTCGGGGCTGTTCGCGGCGTTGATCGCGATGCGGTCGCCGGGCCGCACGCCGAGGTCGTCCCGCAGCGCCTTCGCCATCGACGCGGCGGCGGCGGCGTGCTCGGCGAACGTCAGCCGGCGGGTCGCGGTGACGATGTAGTCGCGGTCGCCGTGGGACGCCGAGCGGACGAGCACCTCGCCGAGGCTGCGGGCCCGGTTCGCGAACACGGGAACCCGCGCGCCGAGCACGTCCTCCTCGCGCAGCTCGAACTCGCCGCCGGGACCGGTCAGCTTCGCGATCGACTCCATCGGACCCCCTCCTCCTCGCCGGAGCGCCCATTGTGGGCTGCGACACACCGGCGTCAGCAGGGCATTCCGCTCAGCGGGACGGTCACGGACCGTTCCAGGGCGAACTCGTTCCGGCTCAGTTGGATTGGGACCGGCTCAGCGGGACTGGGACCGGCTC
>NZ_JBIQHY010000129.1:0-7650 GCF_044508335.1 Actinomadura sp. | reverse complement strand
TGGGACCGGCTCAGCGGGACTGGGACCGGCTCGGCGGGACTGGGACCGGCTCGGCGGGACGGGACCTTTGCGCGCCGCGGCGTCGACGCTCCCGGTCAGCGGGATGTCCGGACTGCGCGGACATCCCGCTGATTAACGTCTAGTCCGGATGGAGGACTCCCGATGAACGACGTGCAGCCCGACGTGTTCGCCCCGGCCAGGCCGGGGCCGGTCACGCCGCGGAACCGGATCGTCAAGGCGGCCACCTGCGAGCGGCCGGCCAAGCACTGCCGGGTCACCCGCCGCGTCCTGTCCACCGAGCCGGCCCGGGGTGCCGCGAGTGCGTGACGAGACCATCGCCGGGATGCTGCTCGCGCGGCTGGGCGACGACCGGCCCGGCCTGCGCAGCCGCGAGCGGACCTGGACGTGGGACGAGGTCGTCCGGGAGAGCGCGGCGCGCGCGGCCCTGGCCCGCGGCCTGCGGCGGGACGGCCCGTTCCACATCGGGGTGCTGCTGGAGAACGTCCCCGAGTACGTCCTGTGGCTGGGCGCGGCGGCGCTCAGCGGCGCGACGATCGTCGGGATCAACCCGACCCGGACCGGCGCCTACCTGGAGCAGGAGGTCCGGCACACCGACCTCCAGCTGCTGGTCACCGACGAGGCCGGGCTGAAGCTGCTGGACGGGCTCGACATCGGTGTCCCGCGCGACCGGTTCCTCCTGATCGACTCGGCCGGATACCCGGCGCTCGTCTCGTCCCACGCGTGCGAACCGGAGGCCGACCCGTCGGTCACCCCGGAGACGCAGATGCTGCTGCTGTTCACCTCCGGGACGACGGGCGCGTCCAAGGCGGCGCGCTGCTCGCAGGGCCGGCTCGCCGAGCTGGGCCGCGACAACAGCGCCAAGTACGACATCGGGCGCGACGACATCAGCTACTGCCCGATGCCGCTGTTCCACGGCAACGCGCTGATGGCGCTGTGGGCGCCGTCGCTCGCCGCCGGCGCGACCGTCGCGCTCACGCCGAAGTTCTCCGCGTCCGGGTTCCTGCCGGACGTGCGGTTCTACGGCGCGACGTTCTTCACCTACGTCGGCAAGGCGATCGGCTACATCCTGGCCACCCCCGAGCGGCCCGACGACGCCGACAACACGCTGACGCACGGGTTCGGGACGGAGGCGTCCCCTGAGGACAAGGCCGAGTTCCTGCGCCGCTTCGGCGCGAAGCTCGTCGAGGGCTACGGCTCCAGCGAGAGCGCAGGCATGATCAAGCGCGATCCGGCGGCGCCGCCGACGGCGCTCGGGCGGCCCGCCCACGACGGCGTCCGGGTCGTGAACCCCGAGACGCTCGAAACGTGCGCCCCGGCGATCCTGGACGAGCACGGCCGCGTCGCCAACGCCGAGGCGGCCGTCGGCGAGATCGTCGACGTGCACGGCGCCGCGAAGTTCGAGGGCTACTACAAGAACCCGGAGGCGGACGCCGAGCGGGTCCGGCACGGCTGGTACTGGACGGGCGACCTCGGCTACATCGACCGCGACGGGTTCCTGTACTTCGGCGGCCGGTCCGGCGACTGGATCCGGGTGGACTCGGAGAACATCTCGGCGCTGCTCACCCAGAACGTCGTCCGCCGCCACCCGAAGATCGTGGACGCGGTCGCGTTCGGCGTCCCCGACCCGCGCTCCGGCGACCAGGTGATGGCCGCGATCGAGATCCCGGAGGGCGTCGCGTTCGAGGACCTGGACCTCCCCGCGTTCCTCGCCGCGCAGGACGACCTCGGCACCAAGGGCGCGCCGCGGTTCGTGCGCGTCTCGCACGCGCTGCCGACGACCGGCTCCGGCAAGCTGAGGAAGAAGGAGATGCAGCTCGACGGATGGCGGACCTCCGACCCCGTGTACCGGTGGGCGGGCCGGGGCGCGCCCGAGTACGTCCTGATGACCGAGGCGGACAAGGCCGCGCTGCGGGACGAGTTCACCGCGGCCGGCCGCCGGCGCTTCCTTCCGTGAAATGAGAAGGGGCTCCCGTGAAATGAGAAGGGGCAGGTATGGATCTGCGTGAGTCCGACGCGCATCGCGAGCTGCGCGCGGAACTGAGGGCGTACTTCGCGGGCCTGCTGCCCGAGGACGTGCGGCGCCGCGCCGGCGAGCAGGGCGTGGGCGGCGACCGGTTCCGCGAGATCGTGAAGATGCTCGGCAACGACGGCTGGCTCGGCTACGGCTGGCCCACCGAGTACGGCGGGCAGGGAAAGTCGATCGCCGAGCAGTACGTCTTCTTCGACGAGGTGCAGCGGGCCGGGCTGCCGTTCCCGTTCGTCACGGTGAACACGGTCGGCCCGACGCTGATGCGCTTCGGGACGGACGAGCAGAAGAAGAAGTACCTGCCCGGCATCCTGTCGGGCGACATCGTGTTCGCCATCGGCTACACCGAGCCCGACGCCGGCACCGACCTCGCGTCGCTGCGGACCAGGGCCGTCCCGGACGGCGACGAGTTCGTCATCGACGGCGGCAAGGTGTTCACCAGCGGCGCCAACACCGCCGACTACATCTGGCTCGCCGCCCGCACGAACCCGGACGCGCCGAAGCACAAGGGCATCTCGATCCTGATCGTCCCGACCGACGCGGACGGGTTCTCCTGGAGCCCGATCCCGACCGTCGGCGGGATGGTGGTGACCTCGACGTACTACAACGGCGTGCGGGTGCCCGCGTCGTCGGTCGTCGGCGACGTCGACGGCGGCTGGAGCCTGATCACCACCCAGCTCAACCACGAGCGGATCGGCCTCGCCGCGCTAGGCGGCCGGATGATCCGGCTGTGGGAGGACGTCCGGGACTGGGCCCGCGACAACGGCGTGATCGACCTGCCGTGGGTGCGCGCCGACCTCGCCCGCACCCACGCCCGGCTGGAGGCGATGCGGCTGATGAACTGGAAGATGACCATGGCGGTGGAGGCCGGGACGCTGACCGGCGCGCAGGCCGGGGCCGCCAAGGCGTACGGCACGGAGACGCACATCTTCGTCCAGCGGACGCTGACCGGGGTGCTCGGCGCGGCCGGGCGGATCCGCCCCGAATCGCCGGGCGCGGTGCTGCACGGGCAGATCGAGCAGCTGTCCCGGCAGGGGATCGTCAACACGTTCGGCGGCGGCGTCAACGAGGTGCTGCGCGACATGGTCGCCGTCCAGGGCCTGGGCCTGCCGAGGGTGAGGCGGTCATGAGCGACGGCGCCGGCAACGACTACAGCGCCGGCAACGACTACAGCGCCGGCAACGACTACAGCACTGGCAACGACAGCGCTGGTACCGACTACGAGGACAGGCTGCAAGCGTGGGTCGGGCGCGAGCTGCTGACCCGCCGCTTCGGGCAGGACCCGGTGAACGTCCCCATGATCCGGCACTGGGTCGAGGCGATGGAGGACGACAACCCGGTCTACCTGGACGAGGCCGCCGCCCGGGAGACCGGACGCGACGGCATCGTCGCGCCCGCGTCGATGGTGCAGGCATGGACGATGCGCGGCTACGCGGCGTCCGTCCGCCCAGACCGGGAGCCGTCCGGTTCCGACGAGCTGACCGCGCTGCTCGCCGAGGGCGGCTACACCTCCGTCGTCGCCACCGACTCGGAGTTCGAGTTCGAGCGCGAGCTGGTGCCCGGCGACCGGGTGAGCGTCGAGGAGGTCGTCGAGGCGATCTCCGCGGAGAAGAAGACCGCGCTCGGCGCCGGCCGCTTCATCACGACCCTCCGGACGTACCGGGACGCGGACGGCGAGGTCGTCGCGACGCAGCGGTGGCGCCTGCTGCGGTTCCGCCCCGCCGAGAAGCCGGAGCCGAGGCCCCTGCGGCCGCGTCCCGCGATCAATCGGGACAACGCGTTCTGGTTCGAGGCGGCGCGCGAGCACAGGCTCGTCATCCAGCGGTGCGCCGACTGCAAGTCGCTGCGGCACCCGCCCGGCCCGTGCTGCCCGCAGTGCGGGTCGTTCGAGTGGGACACCGTCGAGGCGCAGGGCGAGGGCCACGTCTACAGCTACGTCGTCGCGCACCACCCGCGCCACCCGGCGTTCGACTACCCGCTGGTCATCGCGGTGATCGAGCTTGCCGAGGGGACCCGCCTCATCACGAACATGACCGGGGTCGCGCCGGAGGACGTCGAGATCGGCATGCCCGTCGTCCTCGACTGGATCGCCCCGGACCCCGACCTGTCCCTGCCGGCGTTCCGCCCGGCCGACGCTGCGAAGGAGCGCTGATGGACTTCACGCTTGGGGAGGAGCTGGAGGCCGTCCGGGACCTGGCCCGGCAGATCTTCGCCGACCGGGCCGCGCAGGCGCGGATCAAGGCCGCGGAGCAGTCCGAGCGGGGCTTCGACGAGGGGCTGTGGGCGGAGCTCGGCGAGACGGGCCTGCTCGGCGTCGCGCTGCCCGAACGGGCCGGCGGCGCCGGGCTCGGCATCGCCGGTCTGGTGGTCCTGCTGGAGGAGCAGGGGCGCACGGTCGCACCCGTCCCGATCTGGCCGGGCGTCGCCGCCGCCATGGCGCTGGCCTCGCACGGGACGGCGGCGCAGCAGGAGATCCTGCCGTCCGTCCTGGACGGGTCCGCGCGGCTGACGGTCGCGCTGGAGGAGTTCGGGCCGCCCGACCCCGCGTCGCCGCGCTGCACCGCCGTGCGGGACGGGGACGGGTGGCTGCTGACCGGCACGAAGGCGGTCGTCCCCACGCCGTTCGGGACGAGCCATGTGCTGGTGTCGGCGTCGTCGCCCGACGGCCCCGGACTGTTCCTGGCCGAGACGTCCGCCGGCTCCTGGGAGCGCACTGAGACGACCAGCCGTGACGTGGCCGGGCACCTCACGCTGGACGGCGCTCCCGCCCAGGCCCTCGGCTCCGGCGCCCTCGACGCGATGCTGCGGACGGCCCGCGTGTCGCTGGCCGCCGTGCAGCTCGGCGTCGCCGACGGCGCGCTGCGCATGGCCGCCGGCCACCTGGCCGGACGCGAGCAGTTCGGCCGCCCGCTCGCCACGTTCCAGGCCGCGCAGCACCAGCTCGCCGACTGCTACATCGAGATCGACGCGCTGCGCGTCTGCCTCTGGCACGCCGTCTCGCTGATCGCCGCCGGGGAGGACGCCGACACCGCCGTCCTGGTCGCCAAGTGGTGGTCGGACGAGGGCGGGCTGAACGTCGTCCACCGCGTCCAGCACCTGCACGGCGGCATCGGCGTGGACGTCGACTACCCGGTGCACCGCCACTTCCTGTGGGGCAAGCAGATCGCCGGGACGCTCGGCGGCGCGTCGTCCGACCTCGACCTGCTGGGGGCGGCGCTGTGAAGCGGTTCGAGGACGTGGCGGTGGGGGAGGAGCTCCCCGAGCTGAGCATCCCGCTGACCCGCACGATGATCGTCGCGACCGCGATCGCGAGCCGCGACTACCAGGACGTCCACCACGACCCGTCGCTCGCGGTGGAGCGCGGGTCCAAGGACATCTTTATGAACATCCTGACGACCAACGGTCTCGTCGACCGGTACGTCACGGGCTGGGCCGGGCCCGCCGCCGTCGTGAAGGCCATCAAGATCCGGCTGGGCGCGCCCAACTACCCGGGCGACACGATGGTCCTGACCGGCACCGTCACCGGCAAGCAGGACGGCCGCCGGGTCGAGATCGAGGTGCGCGGCGTGAACGGGATCGGCCCGCACGTGACCGGCACCGTCGTCGTCCAACTGCAGGGGAGCGACGCATGAGCGTGCTGCCAGGGGCCGCCGCGATCGCCGGGATCGGCGCCACGGAGTTCTCCAAGGAGTCCGGCCGCAGCGAGCTGCGGCTCGCCTGCGAGGCGGTGCTCGCCGCGATCACCGACGCCGGCCTTCAGCCGTCCGACGTGGACGGCATGGTGACATTCACCGCCGACACCAGCTCCGAGATCCACATCGCCCGCAACCTCGGCATCGGCGAGCTGAAGTTCTTCTCCCGCATCGGGCACGGCGGCGGCGCCGCCTGCGGCACCGTCCAGCAGGCCGCGATGGCCGTCGCGACCGGCGTCGCCGACGTCGTCGTCTGCTACCGCGCGTTCAACGAACGCTCGGGCATCCGCTACGGCCTCGGCCAGGCGGACCGCCCGGCCGACGTCAGCGCCGACGGCGCCGCCTACGCGTGGCTGAACCCGTTCGGCCTGTCGACGCCCGCGCAGTGGGTCGCGATGTTCGCCCGCCGCTACATGCACGAGTACGGCGCGACCAGCGAGGACTTCGGCCGCGTCGCCGTCGTCGACCGCGCGCACGCCGCGAAGAACCCGGCGGCGTGGTTCTACGGCCGCCCGATCACGCTGGAGGACCACCAGGCGTCCCGCTGGATCGCCGAGCCCCTCCGGCTGCTCGACTGCTGCCAGGAGAGCGACGGCGGCCAGGCCCTGGTCGTCGTGTCCGCCGAGCGCGCCCGCGACCTGCCGCACCGCCCCGCCCTCGTCTGGGGCGCCGCGCAGGGGTCCGGCAACGACCAGCACATGATGACGAGCTACTACCGCTCCGAGATCACCGGCATCCCCGAGATGGGCCTCGTCGGCCGCCAGCTCTACGCCCAGTCGCGCCTCACCCCCGCCGACGTCCAAGCCGCGATCCTCTACGACCACTTCACCCCGCTGGTACTGCCGCAGCTTGAGGAACTGGGCTTCTGCGCCAAGGGCGAGGGCAAGGACTTCGTCGCGGACGGCAACCTCGAAATCGGCGGCCGGCTGCCGTTCAACACCCACGGCGGGCAGCTCGGCGAGGCGTACATCCACGGCATGAACGGGATCGCCGAGGCCGTCCGCCTGGTGCGCGGCACGTCGGTGAACCAGCCGGGCGACGTCCACAACGTCCTCGTCACCGCCGGAACCGGCGTCCCCACCAGCGGCCTGATCCTGGGAGCGGACGAATGACGGAGTGGATCGGCGAATATCTCGGCACCCGCACCGTCCCCTATGACGAGACCCGGGCGATCCTCTACGCGCTGGCCGTCGGCGCGGACGCCTCCGACCTCGACCTGGTCTTCGAGGAGAGGCTGCGCGTCCTTCCGACGTTCGCGCTGACCCTCGCCCAGTGGGCGCCGGACGCGCTCGGCTCGGCGGGCGCGTTCGACGTGCGGACGGCCGTCCACGGGTCCCAGCGGCTCCGCGTCCTGAAGGACCTGCCGCGCTCGGGCGCCGTGGAGATGAGCGCCCGCGTGGCGGACGTCTGGGACAAGGGGTCGGCGGCGGTCTTCGACCTGACCGTGGAGAGCGAGTACTTCGAGGCCACCTGGTCGATCTTCGCGCCGGGCCGCGGCGGGTTCGGCGGCGAGCGCGGCCCGTCCGCCCGCCGCCGTCCCGAAACGGCCCCCACCGGGGAGCTGACCGTCCGGACGGCGGCGAACCAGGCGGCCCTCTACCGCCTCCTGGGCGACCGCCACCACCTGCACATCGACCCGGAGGCGGCGAAGACGGCCGGGATGCCGCGCCCCATCATGCACGGCCTGTGCACGCTGGCGGCGATCACGCTGCCGCTGGCGTCGTCCCTGGGCGCCCACCCGGCCGACCTCCGCGAACTGGAGGGCCGCTTCGCCGCGCCGATCTTCCCAGGCGACACCCTCCGCGTGGAGACCTGGAAGGACGGCGAAGCAACCCTCTTCGAGGCATCGGTAGACGACAAGCCAGTCATCTCCGCAGCCCAAGCCCGCTTCGCCTGAGCCCGCAGTCGTCA
>NZ_JBIQHY010000128.1:0-19406 GCF_044508335.1 Actinomadura sp. | reverse complement strand
CCCCGTCCCCGGTTCCGTGACCTCGCGCCGCGCCCGCGACATCCGTCCTCGCGGCACCCGTCCCCGCAGCGCCCGTCCCCGCGGCGCCCGTCCCCGCGGCGCCCGTCCCCGCGGCGCCCGGGCCGATCGAGCGGCGGCGGCCGGGGCGGTGCAGGAGAACGGAGGTCAACAAGAACGCGACCGCGCCGACCGGCATCGCCGCGCCCGTCAGCGCCACCAGGCCCGGGACGGCCGGTTGCGCCACCCCCCACGACGAGCCGAAGAACGCGAACCAGCGCGGCCGATCCGGCTCGGGCGCGATGTCGGCGATCAGAGCCTGCCAGCGTCCCTGCAGGACGCTGTCGGCGGCCGCCCATGCCAGATACGCCGCCACCGTGAGCGGCACGGGCCTCCCGGCGGCGAGCACGGCCGCGAGGACGCCGAGCACCGCGCACCCGATGGCGAGGACGTGCTCGTGCCGGCAGGCGTTCAAGCGGCGTCGCCCGAGGTATCCGGTCAGCGGCGCGAGCACGGCGGCGCCGGTCAGGGTCAGGCCGGGCAGCCACGGCGGCGCACCGCGCTGAAGCAGGACGAGCGGCATGAACATCAGCACGGCCAGGTAGCCGCACCCGAACGCGGTGCCCGCGGCGGTCAGCCGGAGCAGCCGCCGGGGCGGCCGCCACCGGACGCTCCGCGCAGCCCTCCGCACCGGCGGATCGCGGGCCAGGAAGAGCACCGCCACGCCGGCCGCGAGCAGGCATGTCAGCCCGTCCACGACCGCCAGCCAGCGCGGCCCGAGCGGCAGCAGCACGGCGGCGAGCAGGCCGCCGATCGCCCCCACCGCCACCGCCAGCGTGCCGAGCAGCCCGTACAGGTCGCTGCGCCGCCCACCGACCCGGGCCAGCGACTCCTGGGTCGCGGGCTCGTAGATCTCGAACGCCAGGCCGACCAGCGCGACCGCCGCCAGGAACTGACCGTCGCCGCGCGCAGCGGCGAGGAGCAGCAGGGCCGCCCCCGTCGAGGCCAGGCCGAGGACGATGAGGGTGCGCGGCGCGAACCTGTCGAGCAGGAGGCCGCCGATCCAGCGCGAGACCAGCGCGGCCAGCCCGAAGACCGCCAGCGCCGCCGCGGCGAGGCGGGGGCCGGCGAGCACGGCGAGGAACGACATCACGTAGGCGCCGAGCTGGTTGATCAGCCGGACGCCGATGAGCGCCTTCGCCGCGCGCGGCAGATCTCGCATCACGAGCATCACGGGGGAGGTTACGGTTCGCCACCGACAGAACACGGCGCCCGATCATGATCGAACACATGTTTGAGCGAAACGGGTACAGTGGCGGCATGTTCCAAGGGTCGCTGCTGGACGACACCGACGAGGGCGGCCCGCGCCCGCTGGCGTCGGCGCGGCGGACGCACCTGTCTCGCGGCGCCTGGGTGGACGTCCTCCCGGGCTGGATCCCCGGCGCGGACGCCCTGTTCGAGCGGCTCCTCACGTCCGTCCCGTGGCGGGCCGAGAGGCGGCGCATGTACGAGCGGGTCGTGGACGTACCGCGCCTGCTGGCCTTCTACGACGAGGGCGCGCCGCTCCCCGACCCCGTCCTGGACGAGGCGAAGGCGGCGCTCGACGAGCACTACGCCGGCGAACTGGGTGAGCCGTTCCGCACCGCCGGCCTCTGCCTGTACCGGGACGGACGCGACAGCGTGGCGTGGCACGGCGACACCATCGGGCGCGGCGCCACGCACGACACGATGGTGGCGATCCTGTCGGTCGGCACGCCGCGCACTCTCGCGCTGCGGCCGCGCGGCGGCGGGCGGACGATCCGCTACGAGCTGGGCCACGGCGACCTCATCGTGATGGGCGGCAGCTGCCAGCGGACGTGGGAGCACGCCATCCCGAAGAGCGCCCGCGTGACCGGCCCCCGCATCAGCATCCAGTTCCGGCCGCGCGGCGTCCGCTGACCACCGCCGCCGCGCCTTGAGGAACAGGTGACCTGACCGGTCAGGAATCGAGAAGCACCGGGTTCCCGGGGCGGCCTAGCGTGACCGCATGGCTTCCGTCGAATACGTGACCCTCGAAGTCGGCGACCCCGAGTCCGCCGAGCGCTTCTACACCACCGCCTTCGATCTGGGCTCGCAGGTGCGCCTCAAGGCGTCGGACGCGCCGACGTCCGGCTTCCGCGGGTTCACCATGTCGCTCATCGCGTCCCAGCCCGCCGATGTCAACGCCCTCATGGACGCCGCCGTCGACGCGGGCGCCAAGGCGGTGAAACCGGCCGCGAAGTCCCTGTGGGGTTACGGCGGCGTCGTGCAGGCGCCGGACGGGACGGTCTGGACGGTCGCGTCCTCGTCGAAGAAGGACACCGGCCCGGCCTCCCGCAGGATCGACGCCATCGTGCTCCAGCTGGGAGTCTCGGACGTGGCCGCGAGCAAGCAGTTCTACGTCGGCCAGGGCCTGACCGTGGCGAAGAGCTACGGCCGCAGGTACGTCGAGTTCGCCGGCGAGTCGAGCCCCGTCAAGCTGGCGCTCCTCAAGCGCCGCGCCCTCGCGAAGGCCGCCGGCGTCGATCCCGAGGGCACCGGGTCGCACCGGCTCCTCATCGGCGGCGACGCCGGATCCTTCACCGACCCCGACGGTTTCGTCTGGACCGGCTCCGAGTGACACCCGGCCGCCCCATCACGAGCCCGATCGGGCCGTGTCGCGGAGGTCCCGGATTACGCTGCGGTGGTCGTCGGCCCGCCACGCCACGGCCAGCTTGCACGGGGACAGGCCCGTCACCGGTATGGCCGTGATTCCGGGACGCCGGTAGATGGCGGCGTTGCCGGACGCCATCAGCACCACACCGCTGCCGTCTTCCACGGCGGCGAACGTCTCGTCGGCGTTCGACACGGTCGCCCCCACCCGGACGGGCTTGTCGCCACGGTCCTCCAGGGCGAGCCAGAAGTCGCGCAAGGGACCGGCCTCTTCGGGCAGGGCGAGGAACGGTTCGTCCAGGAGTTCCTCGAACGCGATGCTGTCGCGTCCGGCCAGCGGATGGTCGTCCCTGAGCGCGACCCAGCGCGCCTCCTCCGCGACGACCTGGACGTTGAACGCTTCCTGGCGCGGGATGGGCAGCCACACGAACGCCACATCGACGTCGCCTTCCGCCAGGCCGGCGGTGGGGTCGTCCCAGTTGACCTGGCGGAAACGGATGCTCCACGTGGGACGGCGTTCAGTGAAACGCTCCCGCATGTCGGCCAGGAGCCCGCGTCCGACACTGGTCGAAAGCCCCACCGTCAGGACCGCCGCCTCGTTCGCCGCCGCGTCGCTCACCGCGCGCTGCGCCTCGTCCCACGCGCGGAGCATGTCGCGCGCCGCGGGGAGCAGCGCGCGCCCCGCGGCCGTGAGCGCGACCGTGCGCCGGTCGCGGTCGAACAGCCGCACCCGCAGCTGCTCCTCGAGCTGCTTGATCTGCTTGCTCAGCGCGGGCTGCGACACGAAGAGCCGCTCGGCGGCCCGGGTGAAGGAGAGTTCCTCGGCGACCGCCGCGAAGTACCGCAGATCCCGCAGATGCGCGTCCATAGCCGATGGTAATCACGCCCGGTATTGGACGCGCGGCCGTTCACGGCGTGATCATTTCGGTGAGGGGGACGCATGACGGTCACGCTGGTCACCGGAGCGAACCGCGGCATCGGCCGCGAAGTGTGCAGGCAGCTCGCGGCCCGCGGCCACGACGTCCTGCTCGCCGCGCGCTCGGCCGAGGAAGGCCGGACCTACTACCCGACCGGCCCGGAATCCCTGCTGCCCGCCGAGCAGGTCGCGGTACTGGCGGACGTCCTGGGCCGCGACCTGCGCTTCGAGGCCCAGCCCGACGACGAGGCCCGCGCCGAGATGAGCGAGCAGATGCCCGTCGAGTACGTCGACGCGTTCTTCGACTTCTACGTGAACGGCTCGCTGGACGAATCCGTCGTCCGCTCCACCGTCCAGGACGTCACCGGCGCACCTCCGCGCACCTTCCGCCAGTGGGCCGAGGCCCACGCCGCCGACTTCGCATGACCGCGCTCGCCGAGATCACCGCCGCGACCCGGTCCTTCCTGGCGACCGCGTCGCGGCTCGGCGACGCCGGCGTCCGCGCGCCGTCCCTCCTCCCCGGCTGGACGCGCGGGCACGTCCTCACCCACGTCGCCCGCAACGCCGACGGCGGCACCCGCCTCCTCACCTGGGCCCGCACCGGCGTCGAGTCCTACGAGTACCCGAGCCTGGAGGCCCGCGCCGCCGAGATAGAGGCCGGCGCGGGCCGTCCCGCCCGCACGCTCCTGGACGACGTCCGCCAGTCCGCCGACCGGTTCGCCGAAGCCTTCGCCCTCATGCCGGACGACGCATGGCGGCGGACCGTCCAGTGGACCACGGGCGCCCGCCACCCCGCCGCCCGCGCCGCCGACGCCCGCCTCACCGAAGTCCTCATCCACCACGTCGACCTGGACGCGGGCTTCACCCCCGACGACTGGCCCGCCGACTTCGTCAGCCGCGAGCTGGCCGCCGTCACCGGCTCCTTCGCCCGCCGCGACGACGCCCCGGACCTCCGCCTGCACGCCACCGACACCGGCGAAGAGCACGGCACGGGCGACCGCCTGGTGACCGGCCCAGCCCCGTCCCTCCTGGCCTGGCTCCTCGGCCGCTCGTCCGGCACCGCCCTGACCGGCACCGAAGGAATCACGATCCCTTTCCTCTTCTGAAAGGTCACCGGCGCCACGGCCCGGTCGACCGAGCATTCCCCGCACCCCGCTCGCCAGCGGCCCGGCACGCCCACGCCTCAAGGGATTTCAGCCGGACGTTGCCTTTTCGGACGAGCCCGAGCAGGCAGTGGACGCTCAGGAGCAGGGCAGCAGGGCAGCAGAAGGAACGACACCTTGAAAACGTTGACGGGGACATCCCCGGTGGGAATCTCCTCTTGGGGCCGCCGCTTTGGGTCCCCCCCGGCGCCACCTGCTTTGGGGCTTGGTGGGGTGGAGGGCGCTTGTGGCAGGTGGCGGGCCGGGGGCGCGGCTTCCGAGGAGCGTCGCCTAGCGGGGGCGGATCACCGGGGGGCGGCAGCGGCGGTGTCCGGCGTGAGAGGTCAGCTCAGGCGGCGCGGGGGCGGCGAGTTGTCAGAGATCGCCGGTAAAGGGGGCTGGGAGCGGCAATGGTCAATAAATTCTCAGCGGAGACCGGAAAATGAGTCACGTGACTCAGCCCAAGTCCAGGTCGCCGTCCCGGACGGCGTCCACGAACGCATTCCACTGCGCGGGGGCGAGGGTGATGACTCCGGCGGAGGGATCGCGCGAATCGCGGACCAGTACCGCCGGGCCGTGCGCCGCCACCTCGACGCAGTTGCTATCGCTTGCGCTCGCGCTGCTCTTCCGCCAGTTCAGCGCGGCTCCGCGAGTCGACCGGTAGACCATCCAGCAACCTCCGTCCATTGCCGGCGGGTGCCGTCTCGCCAACCGATCGGCCGAGAACACCCGCCGGGCGAGCACCGAGCAGGGCACGACAAACCACGACCTTGTGGATAATTTCCCGATCACGAGTGTAAACGGTTCTAGTTATCCCGCCTACAAGGGACCACAAGATCACGCTGCGTGTTATGACGGCCACTCGCCTTGTCGGATGCCCGCTGCGGCCTTCACCTCCGGTCGGGTCGAGTTGCGGTTGCTGAGTCAGGCCATGAGGTCTTCGGCCGCCTGCCGCATCAGCGCGATCGATTCCTCGGCCGACAGCGCCTGTTCCAGGAGGAGTTCGAATGTGTCGCGATATTCGATGACCTTGTCGTCCTCGCCGCTGATCATCACGCTGGCGCCGGACCGCCCCTCCAGGTAGAGGACGTCGGCGAGGTCGCCGTCGAACTCCAGGATGCTGAACGGCCCCTCCAGCCCGAGGTGCGCGCCCGCGCTGAACGGGATGACCCGCACCGTCAGCAGGTCGTCGCGCTCGGCGGCGTCGGCGATGTGGTTGAGCTGGGCCGGCATGATCGCGGGGTCGATCTTGATGCCGACATGGCGGCGGATGACCGCCTCGTCGATGATGTAGTGCTGTCTGGGCGGGTTCTCCCGCTTGGCGAGCTCCTGCTGCCGCTGGATGCGCAGTTTCGCCGCGAGCACCCGCGCCGTCTCGGACGCCTTGCCGGTCGACAGCACCTCGGCGTACTCCGGCGTCTGGATGAGCCCCGGCACCACCGTGCCGTGGAACTGGCGGATGAAGGCCGCGCCGGCGCAGTACCCGACGTAGTTGAGGAAGCTGGGGTCGAGCTCACCGCGGTAGGCGTTCCACCAGGCGGGTTCCCGCGCGCCTCGCGCCAGCGCCTGCAGCCGCTCCTGCCGTCCCTCCGACGTGACGTCGTACACGCGCAGCAGCGCCTGCAGGTCGGTCCGGGTGATGGCGTTCTTGCCGCCCTCGACCCGGATCAGCTTGGACGGGGACCACTCAAGCTGCCGCGCGACCTGCTCCTGCGTCAGCTTCTTCTCCTTGCGCAGCCGGACGAGCTCCGAGCGCAGCAGCGCACTCTGGACTATAGGTCCCTGGTCACTGGACATCGTATTCGCTCACTCTAAGTAGTTAATGTCACCAGCCTGGATGCTACATGGCAGAGCGGGACCCGGCATCCCGCTTGCCACCAGAGCGCTACATTTCTCGGTCATGCGATCTTCGCTCCACGCGCCAGACCCCGTCATATCGCCCAAAACTCGCCTCGGAAGCGAGCAGACTGCTGCATGCCTCACCGTCGTCTGCTAATCTGCTACCTAGCACATTACAACATAGTCTCCTGCAACGGGACGCGGTGCCACATCCGGCAAGCCGACGATCTCAACGCAGGGTGAGGACCCGGGCGGGGACGGCGTGCCCCCCGGCCGGGTGCTCGCCACCGGCGGACCCGGGCCCGCGGGGGCTTGGCGAGGGGAACGGGAACGCGCACCACGGGGACGGGGCACCGCCGCCACGGAGGACGAACGAACGAGGCACGCACGAACGGGGAGGCCGGCAAGGAACACGAACCATCACGGGCCGCGAACGAAGCAGAGTCGCCCACCGCCTTCGGCCGATCACCGGTTGGCAGCCAAGAGGACCGGCGGAAAGCGGAGAGCGACTCCCGGAGTCGCACGAAAGCGCGCCGGCGGGTCTACCGCAGACACTCTGCGCAAACGCAGAAAGATCCAGGCTGACCTGCCAAAACGTTTTCTGCGGACTCACCCAGTCTAACCGCGATCACGCGGTACGGGCTATAGGTGATGCGACTTCGGCCCCCGCGGCGGACGCCGGACGACCCCGGGCGCCGCTCGCGGAACCGAAGCCGCAATTCGAGGCATGGGGTCCTGACATGTCAAGACAGCAGTTTCATCCCCCGACCTTTGACGTCCACCCCACCGGTTCAGCCCCCACTGACCCCGTCCGGTCGTCGAGCGAGAGGCGGGTGTGCTGATGGACGAACACGCCCGCCGGCACGACCCGGACCAGATCGGCCGCCAGGAGACGCACGCCGTCCGCCCCCGGCCGCCGCACGACGACGACCCGCCCCGGAACGCGGGCCTCGCGAACGCGCACGCGGCGCCCGCGGCGGCCGCAGCGCCCGCGGCGCCCACCGGGCCGCGGGGCGGGGCGGCCAGGCGGCCGGGGTTCTGGCCCGCCCTCACCACCATCGAACGCGCCGAGTTCCTCGCGACCGCGGAGGAGGTCGGCTACCCGGCCGGCGCGGTGCTGTGGGAGGAGGGCCAGGCCGCCGACCACACCATCGTGATCAAGTCCGGCTCGGTGCGGGTCTGCGTGGTGCGGGACGGGCGCGAGCGGATCATCGCCTTCCGCGGCCCCGGCGACATCATCGGCGAGCGCGCCGCGCTGATGCTGCGCCGCCGCTCGGCGACCATCGTCGCGATGGAGCCGCTGCACGCGCTGCGCCTGACCACGCAGCAGTTCGTCACCTACCTGAGCAACCACCCGCGCGTGGTCGCCGTCCTGGAACGCGAGATGTACGAGCGGCTCACCGAGCAGTCGGGTTCCATGCAGGACGCGGGGACCGGCGGGACGGGGCCGTACGGGAACCCGTACTCGTACGGGCCCGCCGTCCACAACGGCTCGCATCAGGCGTATGCGATGGCGTACGTACCGATTCCTCCGGTCTGGCCTTACGCCCCGTACGCGGCCCCGGTACCGGCCCCGGCCCAGTACGCGGCGGCCGACCCGTACGCGACATCGGGCACATACGGGACGTCCGCTCCCTACCTGGCGGCCGGCTCGGACGCGGCGCCCGGCCCGTACCCGGCGTCCACGCCCTACCCGGTGGACAGCCCGTACGCGACGCCCACCCCGTACCCGGCGGACGGCCCGTACGCGGCGTCCGGTGCGCACGCCACCGCACACCCGCACCGCGCCGCCGGCCGGGCCCGCGCGACCGTCCCGCCGACCGCCGCCGGCGAGCCCGGCGCCGTCCACGCGAGCACGCACGGCGTGCCCCGCCCGCGCCGCGCGACCGCCCGGCGCCGTGCGGCCGCCCCGCACGGTGCGGCCGACCCGCGGGCGGCGACCACCCGGAGCGCGGCGACCACCCCGCCGCCCATCGGCGGGCGGACGCGTATGGAGGAGGCGTACGACGCGTCCTGGCGGCCGGAGCCCGCGGCGGCCGTTCGCGTCCCGTCCCACGCGCCGCCGACGCAGCCGATGGCCATCGCCAGGCCGTCGTGGGCCGGGCAGAACTGCACCGTCGTGTTCACCGACATCGCCGGTTTCAGCTCGCGCGTCCGCGACGAGACCGACCGGATCGAGGTGCGCCGGGTCATGTACGCGGCCCTGCGGGAGTCCTTCCAGGAGTCCGGGGTGCCATGGGACGCCTGCCACAGCGAGGACCGCGGCGACGGCGCGCTGATCGTCGTCCCGCCCGAGATCCCCACCGCCGCCGTCGTCGACCCCATGATCGCCGCGCTCGGGATGCGGCTGCGGCGGCACAACCACCGGTCGAGCGCGGCGGTCCGCGTCCAGCTCAGGGTCGCGCTGGACGTCGGCCCGGTGATGCCCGACCCGCCCGGCATGTCCGGCTGGACGATCATCAACGCGGCGCGGCTCCTCGACGCCGCCCCGCTCAAGGAGAGGCTCGCCGCGACGGGCGCCGACCTCGGCGTCATCGCGTCGAGGTTCGTCTACGACTCCGTCATCGCCCACGGCCCCGGCTACGTGAACGCCGCCGAGTACGAGCCCATCGGCTGCAGGGTGAAGGAAACGGACATCGAAGGCTGGATCCACCTGCGCGGCCTGCCCGCCCGATCCGCCCTCTGACCCGCGCAAGCCGCGCCGCCCGGCCCGTCCCCCGCACGGGCCCGCCCACTGACCTGACCGCCGACCCCGCGCGCACCGATGCCGCGGGGTTTTCGCATCCCCGCTCCCGGTCCGCCGCCGGCGGGCTTCACCGCCCCCCCCCGCAGGATCGGCAGCCCGCTCGAGGCCGCTCGGGTCGTCCCGTTCGCCGCGTGGAGGGCGTCAGGAACAGGGGTCGGGGCGGTCCGGCGGGTTCTTGGGGAGGCGCAGGACGAACCGGGCGCCGCGCTCGCTGTCCTCGATCGTGAGGCTTCCGCCGTGCAGCCGCGCGATCTCACGGGCGATGGGCAGGCCGAGGCCGGTGCCGCCGGGGTCGCGCGCCTTGCTGGCCTCCAGCCGGGCGAACCGCTGGAAGACGAGGTCGCGGTGCTCCTCGGCGATGCCCGCCCCGTCGTCCTGCACCTCCAGGACGGCCTCGCCTTCCGTCCGCCGGACCGTGACGTCGACCCGCGAGTCGGCGTGCCGTTCGGCGTTGTCCAGCAGGTTCGTGAAGAGGCGGACGAGCCGGAGCCGGTCGCCGCGCACCGTGACGCCCTCCTGGAGATGCGGGACGATCTGCTTCGTCCGGTCCGACCTCGCCACCTCGATGGTGACGAGCGCGCCGAGGTCGACCGTCTCGACGTCCTTCCAGGCCGCGGCGTCCAGGCGGGCGAGCTGCAGCAGGTCCGTCACGATCGCCTGGAGCCGCTCCAGGCTCTGCAGGACGCCGCGCGCCGTCCGCGGCCAGTCGACCTCGTCGGGGAACAGGAGCGCCTCCTCGATCTGCGTGCGCGCCGCGGCGATCGGGCTGCGCAGGTCGTGGGACGCGTCGGAGGTGAAGGCGCGCTGCCGCTCCAGGGCGCTGTCGAGGCGGTCGAGCGTCGCGTTCGCGGCCTCCGCGAGCCGCCGGATCTCGTCCTGGCTCTCCGGCACCGTGACGCGCCGGCCCGACTGCTGCGCGGTGATCTCCGCCAGCTCCGCGCGGATCGCGTCCACCGGGGCGAGGGTCTGGTCGACCGTCCCCCAGGCGCGCAGGCAGGCCAGCAGGATCACCAGCAGCGAGATGCTGACCAGCGCCATGATCAGGCCGGGGCTGACATACCAGGGGACGGTCGGGGCGGCGGCGTAGACGAGCCAGTCGCCGCCGGGCTGGTAGACGCGGAAGCCGATCACCCACGCGCAGCCGTGCAGGTCCCCCGACGAGCACACGTCCCGGGTCGAGTACACCTGCATCTGCGACGGGAGGAAGCGGGCGATCGGCGGGCCGTCCAGCGTCGGCCCCGGCGTGCCCGCGATCACCGTCCGGTTCTTGTCCATGACCTGGACGATCACGCCGTCCGGCGCGTCCAGGTCGCCGCGCACCGGGCCGCGCCGCATCTCGTAGCTGACGCGGAGCGCCGCGGCCGTCGCCTGCCCGCGTTTGGCGTCGATTTCTGAGCCGCGCACCTCCACGAGGATCAGCGCGGCCACGATGGCGCAGATCACCGCGGTGACCATTCCGGCAATCACGGTCATCCGCACCCTTATGGACCATGTATGCCGTCCGAACACCCGACCTCCCGCAGGTGAGGTATTCACCTCCCAGCCTGGAATCAGTCCTCTGAACTGCAGCGACGCACCCAAGAAGGACAAAAGAAATGGTTGCCGAGGGCTGCGCCGCCGGCCGTGTCCCGGGCCGTTCGGGCAGAAGCCACGGCGCTGGACGGAGTCGCGGCTAGCATGGCCGGTTATGGAGCTGCGCCAGCTTGAGTACTTCGTCGCGGTCACCGAAGAGGCGAGCTTCACCAAGGCCGCCGCGCGGCTGCACGTCGCTCAGCCGGGCGTCAGCGCCCAGATCCGGCAGCTGGAGCGGGAGCTGGGCCAGCCGCTGCTGGACCGCTCCGGGCGCACGGTCCGGCTCACCGAGGTCGGCGCCGCCGTCCTGCCCTACGCGCGGGCGGCGCTCGCGGCCGTCGAGGGCGCGCGGCGGTCGGTGGACGAGCTGACCGGGCTGCTGCGCGGGCACGTCACGGTCGGCACCATCGACTGGATCCGGTCGCTCGACCTCCCCGGCATGATCGCCGAATTCCACCGGGACCACCCGGATGTGGAGATCACCGTCATCCAGGAGGACACCGACACCCTGACCGACGGGCTCCGCACCGGACGCGTCGACCTCGCGTTCCTCAGCCTCGGCGCCGAACCGCCCGACGGCATCGCGACCAGGGTCGTCATCGAGCAGGACCTCTACGCCGCCGTCAGCACCGGCCACCGCCTGGCGCGGCGATCGAGCATCGCGCTGCGGGCGCTCGGCGGCGAGTCGCTGATCTGCCTGCCGAAGGGGACCGGGCTGCGGGCCGTCCTGGACGCCGCGTTCGCGGACGCCGGGCTGCGCCCGCGCATCGCGTTCGAGGCCGGCGAACCGCCCGTGATCGCGCAGATCGCCGCGCACGGCCTCGGCGTCGCCGTCCTGCCGGAGTCCGCCGCCCGCGCCCAGCCGGACGCGCTGCACGCCATGCCGATCGTCAAGCCCCGGCTGAGCGGCCGCATCGCCCTCGCCTGGCGTGCCGAGGGACCGCGCAGCCCGGCGGCGCGGGCGCTGACCGCCCGCGCCCGCCGGCTGCTCCCCCGCCCCTGACCGACCACCGCAGCGGAGGCGGTCCGGGGTTGTCAGGCGGCTTGGGACGGGTTCGTCCTGGACGCCTGCAGGACGCTGCGCAGCACGTCCGGTTCGTTGGTGATGATCCCGTCCACGCCGAGGCGGACGGCCTTCTCCATGTCGCCGCGGTCGTTGAGCGTCCAGGTGAGCACGTCCATCCGGGACGCGTGCACCTTCTGGACATACGACGCGGTCAGGTCGCTGAACGTCGGGTTGATCTGATCGGCGTACCCGGCGAGTTCCGGCAGGTCGCCGGCCTTCGGGGTGCCGATCAGGCCGGTCGGCACCTTGGGCAGGACGGAGTGGAAGCGGCGGACGGAATCCCAGTCGAACGACTGGACGACGAGGCGCCGCTCGGCCGGGTCGTACCGGAGCCAGGACGGCGAGCGCTTCAGCGCCGCGGCGATGCGCTCCTCGATGCCCGGATACAGCGCCGGGCTCTTGATCTCCAGCAGCATGCCGAGGCCGACGCCGCGCATCGCGGCCAGCACCTGGGGCAGCGTCGGCACGCGCTCGCCCTTGTACTTCGCCGCGAACCACGACCCCGCGTCCAGCTTCTGGATCTCGGCGAGGGTGAAGTCGGCGACCTTCCAGGGTTTGCGGTCGGGGTAGACGTCCTCCACGTCGGTCGTCCTGGCGAGCGTGGTGTCGTGCATGACGACGAGCTCGTGGTCCTTGGTCTCCTGGACGTCCAGCTCGAACATGTCCGCATGCTCGGCCTTGGCCAGCTTGAACGCGGCGAGCGTGTTCTCCGGCGCGTACGCGGAAGCGCCGCGGTGCGCGACGTCCACGATCCGGGCGTGCAGCGCGGTCCCGGCGCGGGGACGGGGAGCGGGCGCCCCCGACTCCGCGGCGGGCCGCGGGGACGTGGCCGGGCCGGGGCCGGTATCGGCGGCGGCCACCGTCGCCGGGACTACGAGCGCCGTGGCGGCCGTGACGGCGAGAACCGCGAGACGATTCCGTCGGTGCATCTGTCACCTCATCGGGAGCCGGGGCTGTCCGCCCCGACCCTCGGGCCGTCCGGTGACACCGGAGCTACGGGCCGGCAGCAGACCGTGTACATCCGGCGACGATACGCATCCGGCCCGGTCTGGACGGGGAGGACACGGCGCCTTCCGGAAGATCGCCCGCGCCGCTACTCCGGGTCGTCCGACTTGTCCGGCATGCGCGCGCTCTTGGCGGCCTTGGAGAGGATCAGCGCGCCGAGCAGCAGCCGCCGGCTCCGCCGCAGCGGCCGCGGGAACCGCAGCCGGACCCGCTCGATCTCGATCCCGCCCTCGGCCTCCGGCGCGCGCCGCGGCGTGCCGAGCCGGGTCGGGCGGCTCCGGCCGCGCAGCGTCACCGACCGGCCGACGTCCCACTCGTCCGACTCGGCCAGATGCGCCAGGTCCAGGACGGCCGCGGAGGCGAGCACCCGCCCGTCCTCCTCCTTCGCCAGGTCGCTGAGCCGCGCCGCCTCGTTCACCGGGTCGCCGATCACCGTGTACTCGAACCGCTCCTCCGCGCCGATGTACCCGGCGACGACCGGGCCCGCGGACACGCCGATCCCCGCGTCCAGCGTCGGCACCTCGGCGCGCAGCCGCACCGCCAGCTCGCGGGCCGCGCCGAGCGCCCCGCCGGCCGAGTCCTCCAGCTGCGTCGGCGCACCGAAGATCGCCAGCGCCGCGTCCCCCTCGAACTTGTTGATCCAGCCGCCGTGCTTCGCGACGACCGTCACCACGACGCCGAAGAACCTGTTGAGCAGCCCGACGACCTCGTCCGGGCTCCGCGTGTCGGCGAGCCTCGTCGAACCGGTCAGGTCCACGAACAGCACCGCCACCTCGCGGGTCTCGCCGCCGAGCGTGATCGCGCCGCGCTCCAGCGCCAGGTCGGCGACCTCCTCGCCGACATGCCGCCCGAACAGGTCGCGCAGCCGCTCGTTCTCGCGCAGCCCGGCGACCATGTGGTTGAACCCGGCCTGCAGCTGCCCGACCTCGCTCGCGTCGTACACCGCGACCTCGGCGCCCAGATCGCCCCGCTCGACCTGCGCCATCCCCTTCCGGACGGCCTTGATCGGATCGGCGATCGCCCGTGTGGCCATATAGATGACGTAGACCCCGGCGAGGATCGCCACGCCGCCGAGCCCGAGGATCGTGATCGCGAGCTGCCGGACGTTGATGTCGGGCGCGGCGAGCGCGGCGATGGCGACGCAGATCAGCCCGAACACCGGGATCGCCGTGCCGAGCGCCCACGCGAGCATCACCCGCGTCGTCACCCCGGGCAGGCGGAACTTCTTCGGACGCTCCGTCCGCAGCACCAGCGCCGCCGCCGGGCGCAGCAGCCGCTCCGACAGCAGGTACACGATCGTGCAGGTCGTGGCCGCGCCGAGGAAGCACGTCAGCCCGGTCTTCACGGCGAGCCGCCCGGTGAACAGCGCCAGGTCGAGCACCGCCCAGCCCAGCGCGCCCACCGTCCACAGGGCGCCGACGAGCATCGTCAACCGGAGCGGCCCCAGCAGGACGGCCCGCCGCTGCTGCCGGTCGGGGACTCCCCCGTCCCGGACGAACATGACGACGGGCCGCCACAGCCACAGCCCCGTGAGCAGCGCCACCGGAGTGGCCACCACCGGATAGCTGAAGAACGCCGCCGCGTTCACCATGCGGACGTAGTCGCGGTCCTCCAGCGGCGGATCCGGCAGGACGAACGTCGCGAACAGCAGCACGACCAGCGAACCGACGAGGTTCGCCACCCCCACCACGACCAGCAGAACCCAGCGCACACGGATCTCTAGGCTGCTGGTCACGCCTGCCTCCGGGGGGATGGAACCGCTACACGGGATCATCCCACGGAGGTCAGACGCCGGCGCTCTCCACCGCCACCTCCGCCCCGGCCCCCAGCGAGTTGCGCCGGACGAACGGCCAGCCGACCAGGATGAGCGCCGCCCACGCGGCCATCGCGTACAGCGCGACCCGCGTATCGGCCTCCCACGCGATCGTCACCGTGACGAACGCGAAGAACGCCAGCACCGCCCAGCCGCTGTAAGGCGCCCACGGCATCCTGTAGAGCGACTTGTTCAGCAGCCCCGCCGCCGCCTTCCGCCGGTAGATCATGTGGGCGACGAGGATGACCGTCCACACCATCAACGCGCCGCCGGTCGACACCGAGGTGATGTACTCGAACGCCTTGTCCGGGACGACCGCGTTCACCACCACCCCGATGCCCATGACGAGCGCCGAGATGGTCACCGTCAGCACCGGCACACCGCGCCCGTTCAGCCGCCCGAGCACCTTCGGCCCGTCGCCGTTGACGCCCGTCGTCCGGAGCATCCTGGACGTCGAGTACAGCCCGCCCGCGTTGCAGGACGACAGGGCCGCGGTCAGCACCACGAAGTTGACGATGTCGCCCCCGCCCGGAATGCCGATCTTGTCGAACGCCAGCACGAACGGGCTGGCCCCGCCCTTGAACGCCGTCCACGGCACCACCGCGAGGATGACCAGCAGCGACCCGAGGTAGAACAGCGCGAACCGCAGCGGCAGCGCGTTGATCGCCCGCGGGATGTTCCGCTCCGGATCCTTGGCCTCGCTGGCGGTGACGCCCACCAGCTCGACGCCCAGGTAGGCGAACATGACCATCTGCAGCGTCATGATCGTGGCGCCGTACCCCTCGGGGAACACGCCGCCGTGCTCCCACAGGTTGGCCGGGGTCGCCGTGTCCCCCGCGTCGCCGAACCCGAAGACCAGCACCCCGAGCCCCACGAGGATCATCGTCACGATCGCCGCGATCTTGATCATCGCGAACCAGAACTCCAGCTCCCCGAAGAGCCTCACCGAGATCAGGTTCACCGCGAACAGCACGAGCAGCGCCACCAGCGCCGTCTGCCACTGCTCGACCCCCGGCCACCACTTCTGGATGTACTTGCCGGCCGCGGTCAGCTCCGCCATGCCGGTCGTCACCCAGATGATCCAGTACGTCCAGGTCGTGGCGTATCCCCAGAACGGCCCGAGGAACTCCCGGGCATACCCGGCGAACCCGCCCTCCGTCCGGCGGTACGTCAGCAGCTCACCGAGCGCCCGCATGACGAAGAACAGCGCCAGCCCCGCGACGGCGTACGTCAGGATCAGGCTCGGCCCCGCCTTGGCGATGTTCTCCCCGGCGCCGAGGAACAACCCGGTCCCGATCGTCCCGCCGATCGCGAGCATCTGGATCTGCCGCGTCCCGAGCCCTCTCTGGTAGCCGTCGGCGCTCTGGTCTGGGAGCTTTGCGACCACGCCGGACCCCCCTCCTATGCAACCCTCTGGTCACGCGCAGTCACGCAACCCGGACACACTAGACCACCGTCACCGACCAGTACCTCTCCGTGACGCTCTATCCCCTGCCACCACGCGGGTTAACGAGTTGGCGCGCTCCTCGGGCATCGCGTATGCTCTCGGACGTGCCAAACGCCGGGGGTCCCCGCCGGTCAAGACACCCCTCCGAAGCCGTTAAGCTCGGAGCAGCAAGGTCCTGTGGAGCAGTTAGGAGTGCTCGCCACCCTGTCAAGGTGGAGGCCGCGGGTTCAAATCCCGTCAGGACCGCCAGACGCACCACGCGTCCTGGGCAGGTAGCTCAGTCGGTACGAGCGTCCGCCTGAAAAGCGGAAGGTCGGCGGTTCGACCCCGCCCCTGCCCACCTCGTATGACCAGCCAAAAGGCCCGGAACCTGATCAGGTTCCGGGCCTTTTGACAGCAACGGCCTCAGCCGAGCACATTCCCCAGCTTCCGAAGTGCCGCCCGCTTCTCGTCGACGGCCGCGTGAGCGTAAATCGTCATCGTGACCTTGATGTCGCTGTGGCCGACGATGTCGCGGACGATGTGCGGCGGGACGCCGAGGTCCATGAGCAGCGAGACGCAGGTGTGCCGTTTGTCGTGGAAGCGCATGGACTCCAGGCCGGCGGCCGCGCGAACACGGCCCCACCTACGACGAAGGTTGTCTGGCTCCATCGGCGTCCCGCGCCGGGACGGAAGACGATAGTCCTCCCAGTTGTCCCAGGCGTCAGCCCGTTCGGCCGCCTGCTTCACTTTGTGCTCGCACAGAGCCGTGATGCGGCCGCGCCCGGCTCTGCGATCCGGGCATGCGGCCTGTTCCGTCCGGTCCCGTCTCGCGCCGCCGGGCACGGCCGCCCTACGCTCAGCGTCGGCACAATGACCTTCACTAGCGGCTCGGGAGACGTACCGGGTGACTGGCAGGGATGATCCCCGACCGGGTTGGATTAACCGGCTCGTGGCGGAGTTGGGCACGTTGTTGCAGGAACAAGTCGAACTAGTGACTCCCATGAACGAGTGTCTGCACGACGAGGGGTTGGGCTTCTCCTGCAGTATCCGCAGTTCGCCCCCTCAAGGCAACGGCTTCCAGTTGTGCTGGGACGGAATCCTGGGGATGCAACTCATCGATAGGAAGCCTGACATTCGCGCTTCGCTCTTCCTTTACAGCAGGAATCAGCGACTCGGACTCATGGCTGATAGGAAAGGCAGCTTCTTGGAGATCGTTTACGAGGGTTCGCTGGAACATGGTGGGCAGTGGGGAACCCCCGCGTGGCTTCGGGACGATTTTGGCGAGTACCTCACGTACGAGTCGTACGGCAGCGGCAAGTAGGTTGAGCGTGCGCGAAGCGGGGGTCTCGCGACCCCCAGCCCCCGCGACCCGGAGCACTCATTCGCGCGAGACGCCCTGTCACACCCGCCCGCCGTTCGCACGTCACTGCCATCAACAGCGCCCGACCAGCGGCAGAAGAGTGCGCCGAATTACGAACCTCTTACGCGATCGGACGGGGTGACATGGCGGTCCTACGATCAGCGCGTGTCGACCATTCGAAGCACGGTTCTGGCAACTGCAACGCCCCTCGTGCTGGCCGCGGCGGGCATGGTGCACCCTGGAGGGCTGTCCAGGGCAACCGCCACCGGCTGGGCGAACCTGCACATCGTGCTGCTACCGGTCTTTCCGTTGCTGCCGGTCGGGCTGCTGATCGTCCTGTGGCACCGGCCCCACCGTGATCTGCCGGGACTGGCCACCGTGGTGGCCTGGATCGCTGCCTTCACCTACGCCGCCTTCTACACCGGACTCGACGCGGTCGCCGGCATCGCGGCGGGAACGACAGTCGAGCACGCTCCCCGGGAAGCGGACCTGCAAGCGCTGAAAATGCCGCTCTATGACACGGCCGACGTACTCGGACGCATCGGGGTCTCCGCCCTCATCATCGCGATCGTGGCCACCGCGGTGGCGCTACTTCCCCGGCACGGCATCCGGGTCCTTCCCGGCACAGCCGTGCTCCTGATCTCTGGCTGGTCCTTCATCGACAGCCACATCTTCTGGCCGCGGGGCGTGTACACCATGCTGGGGCTGGCGTTGGGCTTCGCCCTCCTGAACTGGGCATCCCGGACGAGCGCGTCGCAATCTCCGAAGATCTGAGCAGGAACGGCCGGCCTCTCGCGTGCTGGGGGCGGCCGCGACGACGGCGACGACCGCCCCGGGGACTGGCTGAACCACCGGTTTGCGGCGACATCAGCCGTCGTTTTGGCCTGCGGTGCCGTCCCTGGCTTCGCGAGAGGGTAGCGTCAGCGGCTCCCGGACCTGACCAGGGCCGTTCCGGGGTCGTGACCGCGCGGCGACTCGGACGTCCATGGAATTCGCCGGTGCGGCAGAGGGGAACGGAGGGGTGTGTGAGCGCGCGTTTCGAGGAGATCGACTGGCGTCAGACGGCCAAGGGGGCCATCAGCCTGCGGCGTCGGCGAGACCCGGCTTCGGGCACCGAGGTCTACGAGGTCAAGCTCGACGATGACTTCCTCATGTCCAGCCAGTTCACGGCGGGAGAGATCGCGCTGGCGCGGCTCGGCCTGGAGCCGCTGCCGGACACCGACCTCGACGTGGTCGTGGGCGGGCTCGGCCTCGGGTACACCGCCCACGCCGTGCTGGAAGACCCGCGTGTGCGCTCGCTCACCGTCGTGGAAGCGCTCGACGAAGTCATCGAATGGCACCAACGGCATCTGGTGCCCCTGGGCGCGGACCTGACGTCTGATCCTCGTTGCCGCCTCCTCCGGGCAGATTTCTTCTCCCTCGCCACCGATCCCCAGGGCTTCGATCCGGGCATTCCGGGACGGCGTTTCCACGCCATCGTCGTTGACATCGACCACTCGCCGCGCCATGTGCTCGACCCGGCTCACGCGCCTTTCTACGAGCCCGGTGGCCTGCGCGAGTTCACCGGCCGTCTCCACCCCGGCGGCGTGTTCGCCCTATGGTCCAACGACCCGCCGGACGAGCGCTTCAACGCCGTACTCGCCCAGGTGTTCTACGAGTCGCAAGCACACATCGTCGAATTCCATAACCCCTTCCAAGAACGGGTCGCGACCAACACCGTCTACGTCGCAAGGACACAAGCGACCCAGGCGTAACGCACAACCGATCTGCGGCCGGGTACTGATCGGCAGCGCGTACTCGGTAGATGCCAAGGTTGGAAGCCTGGATGAGCACCTGAAACGCTTCCTCAAG
>NZ_JBIQHY010000127.1:0-19976 GCF_044508335.1 Actinomadura sp. | reverse complement strand
TCCTGGAGCTGTCGTGCCCGAAGCGGCCGCTGGTCATGGCGGACGACGAGATCGCGAAGTACGTCAGCGACAACGCCGCCGAACTCGGCCGCAAGGACACCTTCGACCTGTACTTCACGCCGCTCGCCGCGCGGGAGGCGTGGACGTGGCGGTGGATCGGCGACCAGGCCCCGCAGACCTTCTACTCCGACTACGACCCCGCCGTGCGGGAGATGACGGACGAGGACGCCGCCACCGGCCGGCGGCCGTCCATCACCCGCGCCGCCGTCGCCTACGACGCCGTGACGCTCGTCGCGACCGTGGCGAGCAGGGTGTACTGGCAGGAGAAGGCGCTGCCGTCGGCGGGATCGGTGTTCGCGGCGCTGAACGACCCCGACCACGACGTCCTGCGGAACGGGGCGAGCGGCGTCATCCGCTTCAGCACGCGCACCACCGGCCACCAGGTCCTCGACAAGCCGGTGCTGCTGGCGACGATCAAGCCGGACGGGACGACCGAGGTCAAGCAGGTGTGCGGCCGCCTGATCGCCGGCGAGCAGGGCGAGGCGTCCTGCCCGCCCGGCCACGCCGGGGACCGCGGGGCGGCCTCTCAATAGCGGGCGCGCGGGCGGCGGGCGCGCGGGCGGCGGGCGCGCAAAAGGCCCCCGGGATCGGTCCGGGGGCCTCAAGGCGAGTCGTTGCGGGGGGAGGGGTCCTTCAGCCCTTGAGGATTTCCGCCGCTCCCGTCACGTCGTCGATCGAGCGGCTGCCCGGCCCGGTGTACTTCGCGCTCGGGCGGACGAGGCGTCCCGTGCGCTTCTGCTCCAGGATGTGCGCCGCCCAGCCGGCGGTGCGGCCGCAGGTGAACATGGCGGGCATCATCGCGGTGGGGACCTCGGCGAAGTCCAGGATGACCGCGGCCCAGAACTCGACGTTGGTCTCGATCGGGCGGTCCGGGCGGCGCTCGCGCAGCTCGGCGAGGGCGGCGTCCTCCAGCGCCTTGGCGGCCTCGAAGCGCGGCGCGCCCAGCTCCTTGGCGGTGCGGCGCAGCACGCGGGCGCGCGGGTCCTCGGCGCGGTAGACGCGGTGGCCGAAGCCCATCAGCCGCTCGCCGGAGTCGAGGATGTCGGTGACGACCTTGCGGGCGTCGCCGAGCTGCTCGACCTTCTCGATCATCGGCAGCACGCGGGCAGGCGCGCCGCCGTGCAGCGGGCCCGACATGGCGCCGATGGCGCCGGACATGCTGGCCGCGACGTCCGCCCCGGTGGAGGCGATCACCCGCGCGGTGAACGTGGAGGCGTTCATGCCGTGCTCGGCGGCGGAGACCCAGTACGCGTCGATGGCCCGGACGTGCTTGGGGTCGGGCTCACCGCGCCAGCGGACCATGAACCGCTCGGTGATGGTCGCGCACTCGTCGATCCGCTTCTGCGGGACCATCGGCACGCCGACGCCGCGCGCCGACTGCGCCACGAACGACAGCGCCGTCACCGACACGCGGGCGAGGTCGGCGCGGGCCTCCTCGTCGGAGATGTCGAGCAGCGGCCGCATCCCGTAGGCGGTGGCGAGCGTGGGGAGCGCGCTCTGCACGTCCACCCGCACGTCGCCGGAGGTGACCGGGAGCAGATGCGGGTCCGCCGGGGCCAGCCCGGGAGTGAAGCTGTTGTCCACCAGCAGCCCCCAGGCGTCGCCGAAGGAGACGCGGCCGACGAGCTCCTCGATGTCGACGCCCCGGTAGCGGAGGGCGCCGCCCTCCTTGTCCGGTTCGGCGATCTCGGTCTCGAAGGCCACGACCCCCTCAAGACCGGGTTTGAAGTCGGACATGTCGTCCTGCCTTTCGTCTCCAAGAGTGATAAGGCGGTGCCGTGCCATTGAACCCTGTCCGCCTTACTGACCAGTACCCAGGGGTCATGCCCGTTGCACAACCTCCAGGTGAGAGGCTCTGACGCTGTGAGTTCCCCAACGCCCGATCCCGCGCGGCTCCGGAGATCTTACGAGTCGGGCGAATTGTCCGAGTCGGCGCTCCCCTCCGATCCGCTCGCGCTGTTCGCCGCGTGGTTCGCCGACGTGCACGCCTCCGGGCTCGTCGAACCGAACGCGATGGTGCTCGCGACCGCGTCCGCCGACGGCGCGCCGAGCGCCCGGCTCGTCCTGCTGAAGGGCTACGGGCCGCAGGGATTCCGCTTCTTCACGAACCTCACGTCCCGCAAGGGGCGCGATCTCGCCGAGAACCCGCGCGCGGCCCTGGTGTTCCCCTGGCACCCGCTCTACCGGCAGGTGCGGGTGGAGGGCCCGGTGACCGAGCTGACCCGGGACGAGTCGGCCGCCTACTTCCGCACGCGCCCGTACGGCTCGCGCCTCGGCGCCTGGGCCAGCGAGCGCCAGTCGAGCGTCATCCCGGGCCGCGACGTGCTGGAACGCGCCTACGCCGCGGCCGCCGAGCGCTGGCCGGATCCGGCCGCGGGCCAGCCGCCGGGGGCGCCCGGCGAGGAGGGCTCCGACGTCGTCCCCCTGCCCGACTTCTGGGGCGGCTACCGCGTCGTCCCGGAATCGATCGAGTTCTGGCAGGGCCGCCGCGACCGGCTCCACGACCGGATCCGCTACCGCCGCGAAGTATTTCCGGGGGGTGCGGACGACCACGGCCCCTGGACGGCCGACAGACTGTCCCCGTGACATCGGAACAGCAGCCGTCCCCCGCTGACGCTCCTGACGCCGTCGCCGAGTCCGCTGCCGCCCCCGGGGAGGAGGAGAAGCCCCCGGAGCCTCGCGGATCGGTGCGCGGCCGGTTGCGGCGGATGGCCATCGACACGCGGCCGCTCGGGATCCCCGCGTACCGGCGGCTGTGGCTGGGGCAGGGCGTCTCGTTCGTCGGGTTCCAGGTCACCGCCGTGGCCGTCCCGGTCCAGGTGTACGACATGACGAAGTCGTCGCTGTGGGTGGGGGTGCTCGGCTTCGTCAACCTCGTCCCGCTGATCGTGTTCGGGCTCTGGGGCGGGGCGATCGCCGACCACATGGACCGGCGCAGGCTGCTGTTCGCCTCGTCCTGCGTGATGTGGGCGGCGACGCTGCTGCTGCTCGTCCAGGCGCTGCTGGGCATCGGCAGCCTCGCCCTGATCATGGGCGTGGTGGCGATCCAGGCGATCGGGTTCGCGGTGGCCTCGCCGACCCGCAGCGCGATCGTCCCCAGGCTGGTCGACCGGACGCTCGTCCCCGCGGCCAACACCCTCAACTTCACCGCCAGCCAGTTCGGGATGCTGGCGGGGCCGCTGTTCGCCGGCGTGCTCCTCGCCCACTGGCACTACGCCGCGGCCTACGCGCTCGACGCCGTGCTGTTCACCGTCGTGCTGTACGCGGCGCTGCGGCTGCCGCCGATCCCGCCGCTCGGCGACGTCACCGGCGCGCCCGGCCTGCGGTCGGTGATCGACGGGCTGCACTACCTGGCCACGCAGCCGGTGCTGCTGATGTCGTTCGTCGTGGACATCATCGCGATGGCGATCGCGATGCCCCGCGCCCTGTTCCCCGAAGTGGCCGAGACCCGGTTCGGCGGCGGCGGCGCGGTCGGCTGGCTGTTCGCCGCCATCGCGATTGGAGCGTTCCTCGGCGGGCTGTCGTCCGGCTGGATCGGGCGGGTCCGCAAGCAGGGCATCGCGCTCGTCGTGTCGATCGTCGTCTGGGGGCTCGCCGTGGCCGCCGCCGGGCTCGCCGGGCGGCTGTGGCTCGCGGTGGTGCTGCTCGCCGTGGGCGGCGCGGCCGACCTCGTGTCGGCGGTGTTCCGCCAGTCGATGCTGCAGACCTACGCGCCGGACAAGCTGCGCGGGCGGCTCCAAGGGGTGTTCACCGTCGTCGTCGCGGGCGGCCCCCGGCTCGGGGACGTGCGGGCCGGCGCGACCGCGAGCGTCGCCGGCGCCACCGCGTCCTGGGTGGGCGGCGGCCTGGCCTGCGCCGCGCTGGTGATCCTCGCCGCGCTCGCCGTCCCGGCGCTGCTCCGCTACGACGTCAGGACGACCGAGACCGTCTCGGTGGAGGACTGAGCGGCGGGACCGAGCGGCGGGACTGAGCGGCGGCCGCGGCTCAGCGCAGCGCCGCGGCGGCGATCTCCAGGTCGTGCAGGAGGCCCGCGTAGGTCTCGTCGCGGTCCTCGGCGCGCAGGACGGCGGACGGGTGGATCGTCGCGAGCAGCCGCGCCTCGGCCTGCTCGGGCGGCGCGCCTTCGACCTGCCGCGCGGCGGCCGGGGTGCCGATCGTCTCCAGGTCGGGCATCGGCATGAGCACCCCGCGCTGCTTCGTCACCCGGAACGACGAGCCGAGCAGCGCCCTGCCCGCCGTGGCGCCCAGCGCGACGACGACGTCCGGGTCCAGGACGCGCAGCTCGGCCAGCAGCCAGGGCCGGCACGCGCGCATCTCGGCCGCGTTCGGGGCCTCGTGGATGCGCCGCTTGCCGCCCTCCTGCCGCTTGAACTTGAAGTGCTTGACGGCGTTGGTGACGTAGACGTCGCCGCGCTCGATGCCCGCCTCCTCCAGCGCCCGGTCGAGGACGCGTCCGGCGGGGCCGACGAACGGGCGGCCCCGGCGGTCCTCCTGGTCGCCGGGCTGCTCGCCGATCAGCATGACCCGTCCGCCCGGCGAGCCCTCCCCGAACACGGTCTGCGTGGCGTCCTCGTGGAGGCGGCAGCCCCGGCAGCCGGCCGCCGCGCGCCGCAGCGCCTCCAGATCGGCGCGCTCGGCGGGGGGCCCGGGCAGGAACGGCTCCGCGTCCTGGGAAGGTTTCGCGTTCATCTTGCGTTCCCCCTACCCGGCTTCGGGTGATATTCGCGGGGCCCGGCGGGGCGGGGTCCGAGCAAGTAGACTCGATGGCCATAAGACTGGAGGGAGCTGTGACCTCACACGGCCTTATCGATACCACGGAGATGTACCTCCGGACGGTTTTCGAGCTCGAAGAGGAGGGGATCATTCCCCTTCGCGCGCGCATCGCGGAGCGGCTCTCCCAGAGCGGCCCGACGGTGAGCCAGACGGTCGCGCGGATGGAGCGCGACGGCCTGCTCCGGGTCGAGGGCGATCGGCACCTCACGCTGACCGAGAGCGGTCGCGGTCTCGCCACGCGCGTCATGCGCAAGCACCGCCTCGCCGAATGCCTGCTGGTCAACGTCATCGGGCTGCCCTGGGAGGACGTCCACATCGAGGCGTGCCGGTGGGAGCACGTCATGTCGGAGGACGTCGAGCGCCGCCTCGTGGCGCTGCTGGACAACCCGACCACCTGCCCGCACGGCAACCCGATCCCCGGCCTGGACGAGCTGGGCGGGCACGGCGACGACGGCGACCACGCGCCGCTGTCGGTGATGACCGCGGTGGCGAGCCCCGCCGGCGCGGAGGCGGTGATCCGGCGGATCAGCGAGCAGGTGCAGAGCGACAGCGACCTGATGCTTAGACTCAAGCAGATAGGGATACAACCGGGACGAGAGGTGATTCTCCGGGCGACCGATGACGGGGTACGGGTGATCAGTGACGACGAGGACGAGGGGCCCGCGACGGAGCTGCCGCGCGACATCGCCGAACACGTCTTCGTCAGCAGGCGCTGACACGGTCGGCGTGCGCGCACCGGCCCCGGCGGTCTATACCGAAGATCTCCATACCAGGGCGCCTTTCGGGCGTATCCCGGCGGCGGGTTCGTCGTTCAATACGACGAGGCGAACTCATGCGGCGGCCGTTCCAGCGCGCCCGGTGACCACCGGGAGGGGGACGGCGACCGCCGGCAGGATCGGGATGGGGAGATGAACCACTGGGGGGAAGCGCCTGACGAGGCGCGTCTGCCACCCGAGACCGTCCTCAGCCAGATGGAGATGGCGGTCATCGTCTGCGACCGCTTCAGCAACGTCATCTACGGCAACGCCTTCGCGCGCCAGCTGTTCGGGTTCGGCGGCGACGACATCATCGGCCACTCGATCCTCTCCCTCGGGATCGCCGAGGAGGACCACGAGCAGGCGACGGAGCTGGCCAAGCACGTCCTCAAGGGCGGCGTCTGGGAGGGCACGTTCTGCAACCTGCGCTCCGACGGCACCACCGTGTACACGCGGGCGCACGCGGTGCCGCTGCGGCACCCGTCCGGCGCGGTCGACGGCGTGGTCATCTTCGCGCGGGAGGCGCTCCGCTCCAACCAGCGCGAGCAGGAGCGCTACGGGCTCCTGGAGCGGATCGGCGAGCGGCTCGCCGGGTCCCTGGAGCTGGAGGACACCCTCCGCCGCGTCTCCGACACGCTCGTCCCGCAGTTCGCCGACCACTGCTTCATCGACCTGTACAGCGGCGACCGGCTCTACCGCCGGGTGTCGCGGCACGCCGGGGGCTGGGAGCCGCCGCCCGGCACCTGGGCGGAGGTCGGCGAGCCCGTCTCCTACCCGCCCGGCCACTTCAGCGCCAAGGCGATGGACCGCCGCGACGCAGTCCTCGTCGAGGACATGGTCCAGCACCGGTTCGACGCGCCCACCGAGTCGTCCAAGCGGCTCGGCGTCGAGATGGGCATCACCTCGGTGATCTCCGCGCCGCTGCTGGTGCGCGGCGAGCTGCTCGGCGTCATGTGCCTCGCGCTGTCGAACCTGACCAAGCGGCCCGACCCGCACTACGACGGCTTCGACCGCGACCTGCTCGGCGCGATCGCCAGCCGGGTCGCGCTCGCCGTCGACAACGCGCTGCTGTTCGAGGAGGAGCGCGACACCGCGCTCGCCTTCCAGAAGCACCTGCTGCCCGGTGACCGGCCGCCCGCGCTGGACGGCCTGCAGATCGCCTGGCGGTACGAGCCGGCCCGCCCGCTGGAGTCGCACGGGCACGGCATCCAGACGCAGGTCGGCGGCGACTGGTACGACGTGATCCCGCTGTCGGCGGGGCGGGTCGGCCTCGTCATCGGCGACGTCGAGGGGCGCGGCGCGCGCGCCGCCGCCGTCATGGGGCAGCTGCGGGCCGCGCTGCGGGCGTTCGCGCAGGACGACAAGCCGCCCGCCGACATACTGCGCAAGCTCGACGAGTGGGTCCGGACGATGACGCGCCCCGAGCGGATGCGGTCCGGGTGGAACAGCGACGACCTCGTCCGCCCGCCGCTCGTGTCGTGCACCTACTTCGTGTACGACGCGTGGTCGCGGGTCCTCGAGTTCGCCAACGCCGGGCACGACCCGCCGCTCCTCGTCGTGGACGGCGAGGTCCGCGAGCTGGAGTTCGAGAGCGAGGGCGGCATGCTCGGCCTGCGCGCCCCCGGCATGGGCGGCGAGATCCTCTTCAACGAGGAGACGACCGAGCTCAAACCGGGCTCCACGCTCGTCCTCTACACCGACGGGCTCATCGACCGGCGGCCCCGGGACGACGGCGACTACTACACCCGCGAGGAGTCGCGGGAGATGGTCCGCACCGCCGTCGCGAAGGCGGCGGGCGGCGGCGTCGAGGCGGTCGCGAACGCCGCCTACGACGCGGTGCCCGGCGACATCGACGACGACGTCGCGATCGTCGTGATCCGCACCGCGGGCGACGAGCTGGCCGTCGAGGAGCGCACCTTCACCGCCGAGCCGATCATGGTGTCGGAGGCGCGCCGGATGGCCGCCGACACGTTCGCCGGCTGGGGGATGCTCGACGAGCAGGCCGAGCTCGCGTGCCTGCTGGTGTCCGAGGTCGTCACGAACGTCGTCCTGCACGCCGCCGCGACGCCCACGCCGCGCCGCGAGATGGTCGTCCCGGTGCCCGCCGGCCCGCCCGGCCGGGGCGGCGAGCCGCTCGGCGCGCCGCCGCCCGTGCAGTTCAACACCGAGTTCGGCGGCGGCGTGGAGGACGACCCGTTCGACCGCTTCGACGGGCAGGACTTCAACGAGGACGACTGGAACCTCGGCGCCGACCTCGGCCGCCGCGAGCCGCCGACCAAGGACTTCCGGCTCCGGCTGCGCCGCGGCGCCGACACGGTGTGGGTGGAGGTGTTCGACTCCGACATGCGCCTGCCGCGCATCCGCAGCGCCGGCGAGACCGACGAGGGCGGCCGCGGGCTCTACCTGGTCGACCAGCTCGCCACCCGGTGGGGCGCCCGGCCGACGCCGGACGGCAAGGCCGTCTGGTTCGAGCTGCCGCTGACGCCGTAGCCGTGCGCGCCTGGGTGGTGGAGAAGCCGTCCCCGATCGCGTCGGGGCCGCTGCGCCGCGCCGACCGCGAGGTGCCCTCCCCGGGCCCCGGGGAGCTGCTCGTGCGGGTGCTGGCGTGCGGGGTGTGCCGGACGGACCTGCACGTCGCCGAAGGCGACCTGCCCGTCCACCTGCCGGGGGTGACGCCCGGCCACGAGATCGTCGGCGAGGTCGTCTCCGCCGGCCCCGGGTGCCTGCACGGCGCCGGCGACCGGGTCGGGGTGGCGTGGCTGCGCGGGACGTGCGGCGCGTGCCGGTTCTGCCGGCGCGGCGCCGAGAACCTGTGCCCGCGGTCGGTCTACACCGGCTGGGACGCGCACGGCGGGTACGCCGAGTACGCGCTGGCCGTGGACGCCTACACCTACGCGCTGCCGCCCGAGCTGGACGACGTCCGGGCCGCGCCGCTGCTGTGCGCCGGCATCATCGGCTACCGGGCGCTGCGGCGCGCGGCGCTGCCGCCGGGCGGGCGGCTCGGCATCTGGGGGTTCGGCGGGTCCGCGCACCTGGCCGCGCAGATCGCCCTCGCGGAGGGCGCCGACGTGCACGTCTTCACCCGCAGCCCGGCCGCCCGCGAGCTGGCCCGGGAGCTGGGGGCGTCGTGGGCGGGCGACTCGTTCGACGCCGCTCCCGCGCCGCTGGACTCGGCGATCGTCTTCGCGCCGGCGGGGGAGCTGGTGGCGGCCGCGCTGGAGCGGCTCGACCGCGGCGGGACGTGCGCGATCGCCGGCATCCACCTCAGCGACGTCCCGGCGCTGGACTACCGGCGGTACCTGTTCCAGGAGCGCCAGGTCAGGTCGGTGACGGCGAACACCCGCGCGGACGGCGAGGAGTTCCTGACGCTGGCCGCGCGGCTGGACCTCGCCGTCACGACCCGCCCGTACGGGCTGGACGAGGCCGACCGTGCGCTGGCCGACCTCGCCGCAGACCGCTTCACCGGCGCCGCCGTCCTCGTCCCCTGATCGGGGGAGTTCCGGGCCGCCCGCCGGCGAAGTCGCCGGGTGCTCAGGGGATCGGTTCGGCGGCGACGTGGGCCCACGTCTGGGTGAACCACAGCTCGCCGCCGATGATGCGCGGTTTCGCGCCGGTCTTGGGGCCGCCGTCGACCTCGTCGATGAGGGCCTCGCGGATGCGGTCGGCGGTGGCGTCGTCGCAGGCGCCGGCGAGCCACGGCTCGATGGGGCGTTCCACGGTGAACACGTCCAGCCGCCGGATGCTGCCGCCCGCCGAGGTGATCATCTCGGTGAGCCGGGCGATGGACGGGGTGCCGGGGTGGTCGGGGTCGCGGAGCCGCTGGATCCGGTCGCGTTCGGGTCCGGCGAGGTTGCCGCGGACGAGGTCGGCGATGACCACCCGTCCGTCCGGGCGGCACACCCGCAGCAGCTCGCGCAGCACGCCGTCGGGGTCGCCCAGGGTGTAGAGGGAGAACCGGGCCGTGACGAGGGAGAACGAGTTGTCCCGGTAGGGCAGCGCGGTGGCGTCCGCCTTGATGGTCGGGCGGTCGGGGCCGATGGGGTGCCGTACGCGGTCCTCGCGGGTCGCGGCGGCCGGGAGCGCGTCGCCGTCCGGTCCGCCGTCCGGTCCGCCCTCGCCGGTGATGCGGACGGGGCCGGTGCCGAACTCGATCGTCGACATGCGTCCGGACGCGCCGGCGCGGGCGGGCGGCTCGGGCATCGCGTCCACCGCGGTCACGTGCCGGACCCGGGGGGACAGCGCGGCGGGCATCGGGCCGCGGCCCCGCGCGACGTCCAGGCAGACGTCGTCGCGGCCGGGCTCGACGAACTCCAGCAGGCGCCTCAGGTGCGGGGCGATGGTGCCGCCGCTGCGCTGGACGGCGGGCGCCGGTTGCGGCACGGGTGCACTCCCTCGGCTCGGGCCGGCTTCCCTGGTCGGGCGTCGCCGGGCGGGGCGTGAAGCCGGGTTTCGTCAGTTATGACTCACCGGCGGGGGAGGAAGTTCAGCCCGCCGCATGAGAATTTCCGAACCTTTCGCCCCGCGCCGGCTCACCCCTGCAGATGCCGCCCGTACAGCGCGAGGACGACGAGGACGAACACGGTGATCACCGCGACGCGGGTGGGCATGGGCACCCGCAGCCGGACCGCGGCCCAGCGCACGCAGAACGCGGCGAGCAGGGACACGACGACGAGGGCGAGGATGCCTTCCATGGGTCACCTTCCGAGCGGGGGGAGTGCCGCCTCTCTGCACGATAGACGTGTAAGGAACGGGTTACCCGCCGGTCGGCCGCCGGGGCGGGCCCGCTAACCTCACCTTTGTGGCAGATGCAAAGGAAGTAGACGGCCGGGACAAGGTCGACGGCATGATGACGAACCTGGCGCGCGGGCGGATCGCCCTCGGGCTCGCCGCCCTCGCCGCGCCGCGGCTGACCGTGAAGCTGATGGGGCTCGGCGGCGCCGCAGACCCGGGCCGCGACTACGTCGCCCGGATGTTCGCCGCCCGGGAGATCGCCCTCGGCGCCGGCTACCTGCTGAGCGACGACCACGGGCGGCGGCTGTGGGCGCGGCTCGGCCTCGCCGTCGACTCGCTCGACGTCGTGAGCGGGCTGAAGACCCGCGGAGCACTGCCGCTGTGGGTGACCGCGGGAGCGGTGGGCGTCGCCGCCGGCGCCGCCGGGGTCGGCGCCGCGAAGGTCGCCTCCGACCTCATGGGCTGACCCCGCGGCTCCGGGCCGGGTGATCCCGCCCGGCCCCTGGGTAGACCCCCGCACGGGAACAGCGTCTTCCGGGCGGGGGCTGGGCATGACGACGGTCAGGGACGCGGCGCCGGACGAGCGGGCCATGCCGAAGGGCCGCGACCTGTACGTCATCCTCGGCGCGCTCATGCTCGCCATGCTGCTCGCCGCGCTCGACCAGACGATCGTGTCCACGGCGCTGCCCACGATCGTCAGCGACCTCGGCGGGCTCAACCACCTGTCGTGGGTCGTGACGGCGTACCTGCTCGCCTCGACGGCCTCGACGCCGCTGTGGGGCAAGCTCGGCGACCAGTACGGGCGCAAGCGGCTGTTCCAGGCGTCGATCGTCCTCTTCCTGATCGGGTCGGCGCTGTGCGGCCTGTCGCAGGACATGTTCGAGCTGATCCTGTTCCGCGCGCTGCAGGGGCTCGGCGGCGGCGGGCTGATGGTGCTCGTCGTCGCGATCGTCGGGGACGTGGTGCCGCCCCGCGAACGCGGCCGCTACCAGGGGCTGTTCGGCGCGGTGTTCGGCGTGTCCAGCGTGTGCGGGCCGCTGCTCGGCGGCTGGTTCGTCGACAACCTGTCGTGGCGCTGGGTCTTCTACATCAACCTGCCGGTCGGCGTGCTGGCGCTCATCGTGATCGCCGCCGTGCTGCCCCGGACGGGCGAGCGGGAGCGGCACCGCATCGACTACCTCGGGACGCTGCTGATCGTCGGCTGGGCCGTCGGGCTGGTGCTGGTGACGACGTGGGGCGGGACGACGTACGCCTGGTCGTCCGCGCCGATCATCGGCCTCGCCGCCGCGTCGGTGGTCCTCATCGGGGTGTGGGTGCTCGTCGAGCGGCGCGCCGCCGAGCCCGTCCTGCCGCCGGCGCTGCTGGTGAACCGGGTGTTCGCGCTGGGCGCGGCGATCAGCTTCGCGGTCGGCTTCGCGATGTTCGGCGCGCTGACGTTCCTGCCGATCTTCCTGCAGGTCGTGCACGGGGTGTCGCCGACGCTGTCCGGGGTCTACCTGCTGCCGATGATGCTCGGCATGCTGGTCAGCTCGATCGGATCCGGGCAGCTGATCACCCGCTTCGGCCGCTACAAGGTCTTCCCGGTGGTCGGCACGCCGATGATCGCGGGCGCGCTGTACCTGCTGTCGAGGCTGGACGAGACGTCCTCCACCCTGGAGATGAGCCTGCGGTTCGCGCTGCTCGGGTTCGGGCTGGGGCTGGTCATGCAGGTGCTCGTCATCGCCGTCCAGAACGCCGTGTCCTACGAGGACCTCGGGTCGGCCACGTCCGGGGTGACGTTCTTCCGGCAGATCGGCGGGTCGTTCGGCGTCGCCGTGTTCGGCTCCATCTTCAGCAACCAGCTCGCCTCGCACGTCGAGAGCCTGGCGCCGGTGCTGCCGCCCGGGTTCGACCCGGCGGCCGTCCAGGGGAACCCCATGCTGCTCGACAGGTTCCCCGCCCAGGTGAAGAACGCCGTCCTGCACGCCTACGCGCAGTCGATCGACTCGGTGTTCCTGTGGGCCGTGCCGGTGGCGGCGTTCGCGTTCGTGCTGACCTGGTTCCTGCGCGAGGTCCCGCTGCGGGCGACCTCGCAGACGCGCGACTACGGCGAGGGCTTCGGCGCGGCGCCGACCGTCCGCTCGTCCAGGCACGAGATAGAGCGCGCCCTGAGCCAGCTGATGCGCCGGGACCCGAAGGCGGCCGAGCTCTACGGGCGCCTGGCCGGCCTGTGCGGGGTGCAGCTGCCGTTGGGCAGCGTGTGGGCGCTGTGCCGGATCGCCAAGGACGGCGAGGTCGCCCGGCAGGAGCTCGCCGACCGCGCCGGCGTGACGGTCGAGGAGGGACGCCCGTACATCGACCGGCTGGTCGAGGCGGGGTACGTCCAGCGCCGGGAGGGTACGCTCGCCATCACCGCGTCCGGCCGGCGCGTCGCGGACAGCCTCTTCACCGCTCGCCGCGAGGGGCTGTGCCGGCACGTGGAGGGCTGGGATCCCGAGGAGCACCCCGAGCTGGCGGACCTCCTCACCCGCCTGGCCGAGGCGTCCCTCGGCGACGACGTGGACGGCGAGCTGCTGCGGCCCGCGCCCGTCCACAGGACGTAGGCGGAGACTCAGCTCACATGGCGTTGCGCCATGATGGATGTAATCTCATACTGACTAACCGAATCTCACTCGGTTTCCGGGACGGAACCACCCCACAATTTGGAGGCGTAGTGGCCGAGGCGTACATCGTCGGCGCGGTCCGTACCCCCGTCGGTACCAAGAAGGGCGCCCTGAAGGACGTCCACCCGGCCGACCTCGGGGCCCACGTGCTCAAGGAGCTCGTGAACCGCACCGGCGTCGACCCTTCCGCGGTCGAGGACAACATCATGGGCTGCGTCATGCAGGTCGGCCCGCAGTCCCTCGACATCGCGCGCACCGCGTGGCTGTCGGCCGGGCTGCCGGACAGCGTGCCCGGCGTGACCATCGACCGGCAGTGCGGCTCGTCGCAGCAGGCGATCCACTTCGCCGCGCAGGGCGTGCTGTCCGGCACCCAGGACCTGGTCGTCGCCTCCGGTGTCGAGCAGATGGCCAAGGTGCCGATGGGCTCCAGCATCGTCAAGGGGATGGACTTCCCGTACGGCGAGGGCTGGGCCGAGCGGTACGGCATGCAGGAGATCTCCCAGTTCCGCGGCGCCGAGCTGATGGCCGAGAAGTGGGGCTTCACCCGCGAGGACCTGGAGAAGTTCGCGCTGGAGAGCCACCGGCGCGCCGCCAAGGCCATCGAGGCCGGCTACTTCGACCGGGAGATCGCCCCGATCAACGGGCTGTCCCACGACGAGGGCGCCCGCCCCGACACGACCCTGGAGAAGATGGCGGGCCTGAAGGTCCTGCGCGAGGGCGGCGTCATCACCGCGGCCGTCGCCTCGCAGATCTCCGTCGGCGCCTCCGCGCTGCTCATCGCGTCCGAAGAGGCCGTCAAGCGGCACAACCTGACCCCGCGCGCCCGCATCCACACGCTCGCGGTGTGCGGCTCCGACCCGGTCTACATGCTGACCGGCCCGATCCCGGCGACCGAGAAGGCCCTCGCCAAGTCCGGCCTGAAGGTCGACGACATCGACGTGTTCGAGGTCAACGAGGCGTTCGCCCCGGTCCCGCTGGCGTGGGCGCACGACACCGGCGCCTCGCTGGAGAAGACCAACCCCAACGGCGGCGCCATCGCGCTCGGCCACCCGCTCGGCGCGACCGGCGGCGTCCTCATGACCAAGCTCCTCCACGAGCTGGAGCGCACCGGCGGCCGCTACGGCCTGCAGACGATGTGCGAGGGCGGCGGCCAGGCCAACGCCACGATCATCGAGCGCCTCTGACCACGCCGTAGTCTGCCCCTGGAGCCGCGCTCCAGGGGCGGACGCCGTTCTCGACCGGGAAGAGGGGCATGTACGAGACGATCATCTACGCGGTGGACGAGCGGATCGCCCGCATCACCCTGAACCGCCCCGAGGCCCGCAACTCGCTCAGCGACCGGATGATCGGCGAGCTGCTGGACGCCTTCGACCGGGCGAAGGCCGACGACGGCGTGCGCGTCATCGTGCTGACGGGCGCGGGCGACCGGGCGTTCTGCGCGGGCGCCGACCTGGGCGGCCTCGGCGAGGCGCAGGCGGACGGCCGCTCCGTCGCCGATGCCTCCGCCGTCCGCGAGAGCGCCCCGTTCCGGCTGTTCACGGCCTTCCCGCGGCTGGGCAAGCCGATCATCGCCCGCCTCGCCGGCCACGCCGTCGCGGGCGGCCTGGGCCTCGCCGCCGCCTGCGACCTGGTGATCGCCGCCGACGACGTCAAACTGGCCACCCCGGAGGTCAACGTCGGCCTCTGGCCCATGATGATCATGGCGATCATCAACCGGAACGTCGCCCCGAAGCACGCCTTCAAGCTCTACTACACGGGCGCCCGCATCACCGCCGCCGAGGGCCGCGACATCGGCCTGGTCACCGAGGCGGTCCCGCGCGCCGACCTGGACGCCCGCGTGGACGAGCTGGCGCGCGCCATCGCGTCCAAGAGCCCCGTGGGCCTGCGCCGCGGCCGCGACGCGTTCTTCGCGATCGAAGGCCGCCCCCTCGAAGACCAGGTGGCCCATCTCCTCGGCGAACTGGTCTCCCTGACCGCCACCGAAGACGCCAAGGAGGGCATAACCGCCTTCCTGGAAAACCGCCCCCCGAACTTCCAAGGCCGCTGACCGCCCACTTTGCCCACGCCGAGGTGGGTTGCCCGCGAAGTCGGCTACGTCCGGCAGGGTCCGGACTTCCGGGGCCGCTGCCCGCCGGAACGGGTGATACTTCGGGGATGGAGATCGGGGAAGCGGTTCGGCGGATAGGGCTGGCCCGCACCCACCGAGACCGGTACTGGAACCGGGCGGTCAAGGTCACCGACGACACCGTCCAGAAGGCGGAGCCGGCGTGGCTCGAAGCGCTGCTCCGGGCGCTCCTGCGGATCCCGGAGGCCAAGCTGTTCCGGGTGGACCGCCCTTTGGCGAGCGAGGGTTTCGGGCGTCCCTCCTGCGCGTCCTTCCGGCGGACAGCACCGGTTCCACGGCGACCGGCGCGCGGCGGGTGGCGACCACCGACGTCCTCAGGACGCTCTTCTACGGTGCTGCCGGCGGGGGTGCGGACGGGCCCGGCATGCACGGCGAACGTATGAACACGCCACCATCACCACATGGTGCGGGGCGGGGCGACCGGCCGTCCGTTCAGATCGGCGCGCTCGTGCCGCTGACTCCGCCCGGCTGGGTCGCGGCAGGCCGGCATTTGCTCGCCGGGCTGGAACTGGGCGTCCGCGAAGTCAATGGCGCCGGAGGGATCGCCGGGAGGCCGCTCGAACTGGTGGTCCGGGACACCGCGGCCGATCCGGAGAGGGCTGCGGCGGCCGTGGAGGAGCTGGCGGGCCTGGGCGTGGCGGCCTTGGCGGGGGAGTACCACAGCGTCGTCGCCCGCGCCGCCGCCGCCAAGGCCGACGCCCTCGGCCTGCCGTTCCTCTGCTCGTCGGCGGTTCTCGACGCGCTCACTGAACAGCCGACGCAATGGGTCGCGCGGCTGGCCCCGGCCCAGTCCCGCGGCTGGCAGATCTACGCGGACTTCCTCCTGCGGGCGGGCCACGGCCGGATCGCCGTGGCGGCCGAGCCGAGCGTCTATTGGACGTCCGGGGTCCGCATTCTGCGGGACCGCCTTGCTCCACGCGGCGGCTCCATCATCGAATTCGACATGCGGACGCTCGACCCGGCGGCCATGTGCGATGAACTCGTCGGTAGCCGCGCGACGGCTCTCCTTCTTCTGGTCGGCCACCCGGAACCGGCGGTGTCGATCGTCCAGGCCGTCCGCCGCGATCGGCGCCTTGCCGAAACCATGATCGGCGCCCCGGCCGGCCAGCCGGAGTTCCCCGGATGGGCGGCGTCGCTGGGCGACGAGGGTGCCGCGATCCCCTTCTTGCGCTACCTGCCCGAGCGCCTCGGCCCGCTGGGCGCCCGAGTCGAGACGGCCCTCCGCGAGGAGCTGGCCGAAGCGCCCTCGTTCGTCGCCTTCGAGGGCTATGACACGATCGCCGTCCTGGCCGAACTGCTGCGCTCCCACGGCGCGGACCGGGCGCGCATCGCCGCATCCTGGCCGCACGTCGCACTCGAAGGCACCCGAGGACGGATCCAGTTCTCCCGCACACCGGGCATCAGCGCTTGGCAATGGGCGTGGCCGCCGATTCAAGTCGTTGATCGAGATCCGGCGGAACCCGGTCGCTTCCGAGTCCTCCACGCCGGCTGACGACCACGAAGGCCGCCAGGCCGTCGAGCCGTCGCCGAGATCAGCGCGGAGCCGGGGCCGAGGCCCGCGGCCACGGCGTCCCGGCCGGACTGCAGGTCACGACTCGGTCGACTGACCGGCGGGTGAGACCGGTCGAGGCGGCGTGGTTTCAGCCGTCGCGTCCGACACCGCGGTCGGGTTCGGTCATGTCCCCGGTCCTGGGCGTGCCCTCGGCGAGGGCGTAGCGCAGGTGCACGGTGCCCGCCGGGCTGGCGGCCGGCGGTTCGAGGAGCGTGACGTTCGTGGGCACCTCGCCGCCGTCGAACACCTTCTTGCCGACGCCGAGCACGATCGGGTGCACCCAGAGGTTCAGGCGGTCGAACAGCTTCTCGTGCAGGAGGGTCTGCACCAGGTTCACGCTCCCGACGACTTTCACGTGCTCGTGCCGGTCGCGGACCTCGCGGACCGCCTCGGCCAGGTCCGGGCCGAGCAGTTCGGACCCTGCCCACGGCAGGTCGGGCTTGCCGCGGGACGCCACGTACTTGGGGACGCGGTTGAACAGCTCGGCGATCTTGTTGTCCTGGCCGCCCTGCTGGTGGGGCCAGTAGGCGGCGAAGATGTCGTAGGTGCGCCGGCCGAGCAGGAGGGCGTCGGTGCCCTCGTAGGAGGCTTCGATCTGCGCACCGGTGACCTCGTCGATCAAGGGCGCCTGCCAGCCGCCGAACGGGAAGCCCTCCGGGTCCTCCTCGGGTCCGCCGGGCGCCTGCGCGACGAGGTCGAGGGTCGTGAACAGCTCTATGTGGATGAGGCCCATGTCCTGCTCCTGATGGTCGGTCGTGCCAGTCAGGAGGTTGACCTGCGGGCGCCGCCCTATTCATCGCTCCGCCCACCAGATCTCCAAACGGACAGGTCAGGCGGTGTTGTTCGTGCCTGTGCGAGGTACTTTCGCGTCGCCGCGGGAATGGGGGCCATGTGGGGGAGTGGTTCACACGGGAGATCGCGGACACCGGGCGGCTGCGGCTGTTCTGTTTCCTGCTCGCGTTCATCGCGGGGTTCCTGTTCATCCGGTTCAGCGTGCGGATGATCCGGCGGCAGGTCCGGTGGTGGCCGGGCAACGTCACACCCGGCGGGCACCACGTCCATCACGTGGTGTTCGGGCTCGTGTTCATGTGCGTCGGCGGTGTGGGCGGGCTCTCCGTCCAGGACGGCTCGTCCGGGTGGGCGGCGGCCACCGCGGCCGTGTTCGGAATCGGGACGGCGCTGGTCCTGGACGAGTTCGCGCTCGTCCTGCACCTGGAGGACGTCTACTGGAGCGAGCAGGGCCGCCTGTCGGTCGAGGTCGTGTTCATCACGATCGCGCTGTGCGGGTTGCTGCTGCTGGGCCTGCGGCCCATGGGCGTCGACGACGTGGCCGGGGACGGGCTGTGGGCGCTCACGGTCGTCCTGCTGTTCGATCTGCTCGTCGCAACGGTCGCCCTGCTGAAAGGCAAGGTCTGGACGGGGCTCATCGGCCTGTTCATCGGCGTGGTCGCGCTGGTCGGGGCCGTCCGGCTGGCGCGGCCCGGCTCGCCCTGGGCGCGGCGGAGGTACCGCCCGGGATCGCGGAAGGAGCGGCGGGCGCAGGTGCGCGAGCGCCGCTACCGGCTGCCCGTGCAGCGGCTCGGGGACTGGCTGAGCGACCTGATCGCCGGACGGCCGTCGATCAGCGGGGGCACCGGCGGAGCGGACGAGGGCGAACCCCGTCCCGGAAGGAGCCGGCGATCGAGCTGATTCCGCGGAGGTTTTTCGCCGGGGCGAGAACTCTCGCGGGGGCGTGCACGTCTGACTATTCGGCGGCCGTGGTCATCGGGGGACCACGGCCGCCGCCGAGCGGTCAGTACGGGGACGGGCCGCCGAACATCTCGCTGAGCCGCGGGGCCAGCTCGAAGTCGCCGCGCAGTTCCAGGCGGCCGTCCATGAGGAGGGTCGCCGGGTTCGCGTCGCCGGCGAGTATCCGCAGGAAGTCCGCCGTTTCCACGATGAGGGTCAGCGCCGGGTCATCGGCCGGCCCGGGGTGGGCGCGGGCCCGGTTCTCGCCGATGACGAGCGTCCACGTGGTGCGGGTCAGCCGGAACTCCAGCTCGCCCGTGAAGCCGCCCGCCGCGGACGGGTCGTAGGCGCGGGCCATCCCCGCGAAGAACAGGCGCTGCGCGCTCGGACCGAAACGCCGTTCGATCTGCTCGTCCGTCCGGCCGTGGACGAGCCTGTAGAAGCCCTGCCGGAACCGCCTGCGGCTCGCGGTGCGGACCTCCTCGCGCAGCGGGCGGCGCGACCGGTTCGCGCGGGCCACCTCCGCCTCCTCGTCGATGCGGTAGCCGGGCGGCGCCGCGCGGGCGGGGGCGCGGCGGGCGAGGGCGGCCTCGATGGCGGGGGCCAGCCGCTCCGCCTTCGCGGCCTCGCGCTCTTCGCGCCCCTCGGTGAAGTGCGGCAGGACGGCCTTCCCGAACAGTTCGAGCGACTCGCAGATGTGCTCGTGCCTGTTCGGCCCCGACTGCAGGACGAACGAGATCTGGTCGACGCCCGCCGACTCGTAGCGCTGGATCAGGTCGATGACCTGCGCGGGCGTCCCCACGGCCCCGCGCAGCGACCCGACGTTGACGTTCAGCGTCTCCGCGTTCGCGATGATCTGCTCGCGGGAGAAGCCGCGGGCCTCCCTGCGCTGCTGGAACTCCTCCCACACGTTCGTGCGCCCCGGATCGTGCGGGGTGGGGCCGTAGTAGTGCGCGAGGGCGAACGCGAAGAAGTGCGCCCCGTCGATGCCCCGCTCGATCGCCGTGGCCTCGTCCTCGTGCAGCATCATCGGCAGGACGACGGTCACGTTCGGGTTCACCGCGAACCCCGCCGGGACGCATTCCTCCGACGCGATGATGCGGTAGTACTCGTCCACCCACTTGCCGGCGTCCTCGGGCTCCACGAAGGAGAACGAGAGCGCCCCGATGCCGTTGCGGGCCGCGAACTGGATCGTCTCCCTCCGCGAGCACGCCACCCACAGCGGCGGATGCGGCTTCTGCACGGTCTTGGGCAGCACGTTCCGGGGCGGCATCCGGATGTACTCCGACGACCACCCGGCGAACGGCTCTTCGACGAACATCCGGGTGATGGCGTCGATGGCGTCCTGCCACTGGGCCCGCTTCTCGGTGCGCCGCACCCCGAACCCGCCGAGTTCGGCGCTCGAACTCGACTCCCCCGTCCCGAAGTCGACCCGCCCGTTCGACACGAGATCGAGCGTCGCGATGCGCTCCGCGATCCGCGCCGGATGGTTGACCGCCGGCGGCAGCTGGACGATTCCGTGCCCGAGCCGTATCCGCTTCGTCCGCTGCGACGCGGCGGCGAGGAAGACCTCCGGCGCGGACGAATGCGAGTACTCCTCAAGGAAGTGG
>NZ_JBIQHY010000126.1:0-19983 GCF_044508335.1 Actinomadura sp. | reverse complement strand
CGGCCTTCGCCGGCCACCGGCCGCACCCCACCACCGGCGCCACATCCACGATCGGAATACGACCAAGCCTCGGAATGCCGGTCATACGAGACGTCCCGGACTCGACGTGCATGCGTCACCCCTACCCGCGCGAGATTTACGAAACTTCCCATGCCCGTGATCCGGCGCCTACCGCCGCGTAGTTGGGGATAACTTTAAGCAGCGCCGCGAACGCGGAAAGTAAGCGGCCGAGCGGCCGAAGCCCCTGGGCAGACAGGGGTTTCCGCGATCACGCGATCCGCCGGCCGGCCGATCCGCGCGGTGACGGTCCGCTCCCCGCCGTCGCGTGCAGGCGACATGAGCGCATAGCGTGGCTATGCGTGAAGGCAATCCGACGTTTCACGGTCCGCACCGTCCTTCCCGAGCCGCTCAGGCAGCTTGAGGAGCTCGTCCTCAACCTGCGCTGGTCCTGGCACCACGAGACGCTCGACCTGTTCCGCGCCGTGGACCCCGCGCTCTGGGAGGCCGTCCACCACGACCCCGTCCGGCTGCTCGGCGAGGTGTCGCCGGAGCGGCTGGCGCAGCTGGCGGGGGACCGGCGGTTCCGGCGCCGCCTGCAGGACACCGCCGAGGACCTGCGCGAGTACCTGACCGCGCCGCGCTGGTACCAGAGCCGGCCGGACGGCCCGTCGTCCATCGCCTACTTCTCGCCCGAGTACGGGATCACCGCCGCGCTGCCGCAGTACTCCGGCGGCCTCGGCATCCTGGCCGGCGACCACCTGAAGACGGCGAGCGACCTCGGCGTCCCGATCCTCGGGGTCGGGCTGCTGTACCGGCACGGGTACTTCTCCCAGTCCCTGTCGCCGGACGGATGGCAGCTGGAGCGCTACCCGCCGATCGACCCGAACGGGCTCCCGCTCACCCTGCTCCGGGAGCGGGACGGGACGCCGGTCCGCGTCGCCATCGGCCTGCCCAAGGGGAACGACCTGCACGCGCAGGTGTGGGTCGCGCGGGTCGGGCGCGTCCCGCAGCTGCTCCTCGACTCCGACGTCGAGGACAACGACCAGGCGGCCCGCGACGTCACCGACCGGCTGTACGGGGGCGGCGGCGACCACCGGCTGCTGCAGGAGATGCTGCTCGGCATCGGCGGCGTCCGGGCGATCCGCGCGTACTGCCGCATCACCGGGCACCCCGCGCCCGAGGTGTTCCACACCAACGAGGGCCACGCCGGGTTCCTCGGCCTGGAGCGCATCCGCGAGCTGGTCTCGGAGGAGGGGCTGACGTTCGACGAGGCGCTGGAGGCGACGCGCGCGGGCACGGTCTTCACCACGCACACGCCCGTCCCGGCCGGCATCGACCGGTTCCCCCGCGACCTGATCAGCCGGTACTTCGGCGGCGCGAACGAGAAGGAGCAGGTCCCGCTCGACCGGGTCCTCGCGCTCGGCAGCGAGGACTACCCGGGCGGCGACCGCACCGTGTTCAACATGGCCGTGATGGGGATGCGGCTGGCGCAGCGCGTCAACGGCGTCAGCGAGCTGCACGGCGAGGTCAGCCGGGAGATGTTCGGCGGCCTGTGGGGCGGGTTCGACACCGCCGAGGTCCCGGTCGGGTCGATCACGAACGGGGTGCACGCGGGCACCTGGGTGGCGCGCGAGGTGCTGGAGTTCACCGCCCGCGAGCTGCCGTCGGTGATGGAGACCGGGCGCGGCTGGGAGGGCGTGCGCACCGTTTCCGAGCCGGAGATCTGGCGGATGCGGGGCCTGCTGCGGCGCCGCCTCGTGCGGGACGCGCGGCGCCGGCTCCGCGAGTCGTGGCGGCAGCGCGGGGCCGGCGAGGCCGAGGTCTCCTGGATCGACGACGCGCTCGACCCCGACGTCCTGACGATCGGGTTCGCGCGGCGCGTCCCGTCCTACAAGCGGCTCACGCTGATGATGACCGACCCGGACCGGCTCCGCGCGATCCTGCTGCACCCGGAGCGGCCCGTGCAGATCGTGATCGCCGGCAAGGCGCACCCGGCGGACGAGGGCGGCAAGAAGCTGATCCAGCAGATCGTGCGGTTCGCCGACTCCGAGGACGTCCGGCACCGCATCGTGTTCCTGCCCGACTACGACATCGCGCTCGGGCAGCTCATGGTGCAGGGCTGCGACGTGTGGATGAACAACCCGCTGCGCCCGCTGGAGGCGAGCGGCACGTCCGGGATGAAGGCGGCGCTGAACGGCGGGCTGAACCTGTCGATCCTGGACGGCTGGTGGGACGAGTGGTACGACGGCCAGAACGGCTGGGCGATCCCGTCCGCCGACGGCCTGTCCAGCCCCGACCGGCGCGACGAGCTGGAGGCCGCCGCGCTCTACGAGCTGATCGAGGACCACGTCTCCGTCACGTTCTACGACCGCGACTCGGCCGGCCTGCCGCGCCGCTGGCTGGAGATGGTCAAGCACACCATCGCCACCCTCGGCCCGAAGGTGCTCGCCTCCCGCATGCTGCGCGACTACGTCGAGGACCTCTACACCCCGGCGGCCGCGTCCGAGCGGGCCATGGTCGCGGACGAGTACGCGGGCGCCCGCGCGCTGGCGGCGTGGAAGCAGCGGGTCCGCAAGGCGTGGCCGGGCGTCGCCGTCGAGCACGTCGAGTCCAACGGGGAGGAGAGCCCCCAGGCCGGGGCGCGGCTCGCGGTGCGGGTCGTCGTGGACCTCGCCGGCCTCGACCCGGACGACGTCGCCGTGGAGGTCGCCTACGGCCGGGTGGACGACGCCGACGTGATCGTCGACCCGTCCTACCTGGAGCTGGACGAGGTCGAACCGGCGGAGAACGGGCGGCGCCGCTACACCGGCGAGGTCCCCCTCGAGCGCAGCGGCGCGTTCGGTTACAGCGTGCGGGTGGTGCCCAGCCATCCGCTGCTGTCGGGCCGGGCCGAGATGGGCCTGGTCGCGCTGCCGCCCGCCCCGCAGGGGATGACGAACGGCGACCTTCGCTAGGCGGCGGCCTGCGCGTCCTCCTGCTCGTCATCGTCGTCGGGCGGGTCGGGGGCCTGCCAGGCGGCGACGATCAGGGGCAGGAAGACGTGCGTCGCCAGCAGGGCGAACAGGATCAGGAACAGCGCGGCGCCGGGGATCTGCGATTCGCGCCCGTCGCGGTCCGCGACCGACACCGCCAGCAGCACCGCGACCAGGACGAGGGTCGTGGCCCGGTGCGCGGTCGCGAAGGCGCGGAGCCGCGCGGCGAGCTGCCGCTCGTCGAGGTCGTGCTCCCGCCTGGAGGTGAGGCCGCGGGTCACCGCGACCAGCTGGCTCCACAGCGGGATGCCGGCCGCGATCAGGACGCCCAGGATCACGAAGTTCGTGATCATCGCGGCGTCGCCGGGGGCGAGCGCCCACGACACCGCGGCGTCCACCCAGAACAGGCCCAGCGTGACCGCGCCGGCCCCGGCCAGGATCCGGCGGGGCCGCCGCCGGGCGTAGCGGGCGGGCAGCCGGCGCTCCAGCTCCGCGAGGCGGTCCGCGTGCTTCGTCATGACGTGTCTCCGATCCTCGGGAACGGTTTCAGGGAGAAGACGACCTCGACCGGCACCTCGAAGTAGTCGGCGATGCGCAGGGCGAGGTGCAGGCTGGGGCTGTACTCGCCCCGCTCCAGGTAGCCGATCGTCTGGTAGTGGACGCCCAGCGCCGCCGCCAGGTCGCGGCGCGAGACGCCGCGCTCGGCCCGCAGCACCGGGATCCGGTTGTACACGGCCTCCTTGTCGGCGGGCGCCTGGCCGGCCCTGCGGATCACGGCGCGGCCCTCCGCGGACGCGGGCCCCGCGTCCGGACCACCGGTTCGCTCATGAGCACCCCCATACGGGAACTTGGATCATTGACCATATCTCTGCATCCATTGATAGTAGAAGTACTACATTCCATCGCACATTCGCAACTCGGCGGCGCCTGGCAGGATGGGCACGTGCGACTGGCGAAGCGACACGACCGGCCGCTCCGGTGGCTGCCGGAGGGCCGCGCGGCGGACGCGCTCCTGGCCGCCGGAACCCTGCTCGCGCTGACCGTGATCGCGCTGCTGGAGACCCGCGTGGTCGGCCGCGAGCCCATGCCCGCCTACGGCTGGGCGCTGATCGCGGCCGGGTGCGGGGCGCTGTGCTTCCGGCGGAGCCATCCGGTCTCCGTCGCCGCCGCCACCCTGGTCGTCTGCGGGATCTACTACCCGGCGACCGACCCCGACGGCCCGCTGCTGATCACCTTCGTGATCGGGCTCTACACCGCGGCTGCCGCGGGGCACCTGGCGACCGCCTCGCTGCTCGCCGCCGCGGCGATGGCCGGCACCGTCTACGGCGACAGCCGCGACGACATCAACCATCTCGCGGACGCGGCGTCGTTCCTGCTCGCGGGCTGGTTCGTCGCGGTCATCGCGATCGGCGGCGTCGTCCGCAACCGGCGCGCCTACCTGCGGGAGGCCGAGGAGCGCGCCCGGGTCGCCGAGCGCGGCCGCGAGGCCGAGGCCCGCCGCCGCGCCGTCGAGGAGCGGCTGCGCATCGCCCGCGAGCTGCACGACGTCCTCGGGCACAACATCTCGCTGATCAACGTGCAGGCCACCGCCGCGCTGCACGGCCTGCGCCGCGAGCCCGAACGGGCCGCGGACGCCCTCACCGCGATCAAGCAGGCCAGCAAGGACACGCTCCGGGAGATGCGCGCCACCCTCGGCGTCCTGCGCCAGGTGGACGAGGCCGCCCCGGTCGGACCGGCCCCCGGGCTCGCCCGGCTGGACGAGCTGACCGGCGGCATCGCCGCCGCCGGCCTCGCGGTCCGCACCGAGGTCGAAGGCGAGCCGCGCACGCTGCCGGCCGAGACCGATCTCGCCGCGTACCGGATCGTCCAGGAGGCCCTGACGAACGTGACCCGGCACTCCACCGCCTCCGCCGCCGCGGTCCGGATCCGCTACACCGCCGCCGACGTGACGATCAGCGTGGAGGACGACGGGAAGCCGAGATCGGGCGCGCCGTCCGGGGGCGGCAGCGGCATCCGCGGCATGCGCGACCGCGCCGAGTCGCTGGGCGGCACCCTGGAGGCCGGCCCCGGCCCGGACGGCGGCTTCGCGGTGCGAGCGCGGCTCCCGCTCTGAAAAAGGGACGGCCCCGGCCGATGAGTTTCCGGCCCGGGCCGGGTCAGCATGGCCATGGTGACCACACAGACACTGGAAACGCCCGCGGTCGACCTCGTGTACGACGTCTACGGGCCGCTGCCGCCCGCCGGCGGGCGGGCGCCGCTGCTCATGGTCGGCCAGCCCATGGACGGCGCCGGATTCCGCACGCTGGCCTCGCACTTCCCCGACCGCACCGTCATCGCCTACGACCCGCGCGGCCTCGGCCGCAGCGTCCGCAAGGACGGCCGGCACGACCACGCGCCCGAACTGCAGGCCGCCGACCTGCACGCCCTCATCGAGGCGCTCGGCGCGGGCCCGGTCGAGATGTTCGGGAGCAGCGGCGGCGCGGTGACCGCGCTCGCGCTCGTCGCGGCGCATCCCGGCGACGTCGCCACCCTGGTGGCGCACGAGCCGCCGCTCCTGCACGTGCTGCCCGACGCCGCGGCCGCCGAGCGCGCGCGGGCCGGCGTCCGGGACGTGTACGAGAAGAAGGGCGGGGGCGCCGGCATGGCGGCGTTCATCGCGATGACGTCGTGGCAGGGCGAGTTCACCGACGACTACTTCGCCCGGCCCGCACCGGACCCCGCCGCGTTCGGCATGCCCGCCGAGGACGACGGCTCCCGCGACGACCCGCTGCTCTCCGACCGGTCGTGGGCGGTCAGCGACCACCGGCCCGACGTGGCGGCGCTCACCGCGGCGCCCACGCGGATCGTGATCGCCGTGGGCGAGGAGTCCGCCGGCGTCCTGACCGGGCGCGCCGCGGTGGCGACGGCGAGGCTGCTCGGGCAGGAGGCGACGGTGTTCCCGAGCCACCACGGCGGCTTCCTCGGCGGCGAGTTCGGCCAGTCCGGGCAGCCCGAGGCGTTCGCCCGGAAGCTTCGCGAGGTGCTCGACGCCGGCTGACGGCCGGCGGCCGCGTCCTCCCGCGCGGTTCCGGGGCGGCTCCGCTCCGGAACCGGGGGAAGCGGCCCCTCAGTCCCGCCCGTCGTCTCAGTCCCGCCCGTCGTCGCCGTTCCGCGCGCCGAGCGCCTCGTAGGCCGGGGCGAGGACGTCCGGCAGTGCACGGCGCCGGATCTTCACCGGTGGCGGTGCGGCCACCTGGAGGACGAGGCCCGGCGGGACGGCCGGGGACGGGGGCCGGTCGCGGAGGCGGGCCAGGCCGGACGGGGGCGTCCAGAAGCCGGCCGCGGTCAGCGGCTCGTCCGCGACGTCCAGCGGGTCGGGCTCGGTCTCGCCGCCGCGCCGCAGCGCGGCGAGGAGCTGGTCGCGGCCGCGGCCGTTCCACCGCAGGATCAGGAACGGGTCGTCGTCGAACGCCTCGGCGAGCAGGTAGAGGACGGCGGCGGCGTGCTTGCACGGGTCGCCCCAGTCGGGGCAGTCGCACATCAGATGCAGGTCGGACGCCGAACCGGGGAAGAGGGCGAGGCCCAGCTCGGCGAACACCCACTCGATCTCCGGCGGCATCTCCCCGGCGAGGAGGCGGGCCCGGAACACCGCGCGGGACGCCAGCTCCCTCTCGACGGCGCGCCAGTCGTCCGGGGCGATCGCGTCGATGCCGAGCGCCACCTCGTACGGCTCGGGCGCCGAGCCCAGCACCTTCGCGGAGACCTCGTACGGCTCCACGCGCAGGTCGAGCACGTTGCCCTTGCGCGCGTAGGTGCGGCCGCGCTGGAGGCGGCCCTTGTCGGCGAACGACTCGACGAGGTCGATGAAGCGCCTCGACCACCACCGCGTGCCGATCGAGCCGCGCTTGTTGCGGGCCCTGATCCCGTCCGGCATCAGTCGCTCACCGCCTCGGGGGACAGCCGCAGTACGTCGCGGAGCTCGGCGACGGACAGCTCGGTCAGCCAGTCCTCGCCGGTGCCGACGATCGACTCGGCGAGGGCCTTCTTGCGCTCGATCATCTCGTCGACGCGCTCCTCCATCGTCCCGACGCAGATGAACTTGCGGACCTGGACGTTGCGGGTCTGCCCGATGCGGAACGCCCGGTCGGTGGCCTGGTCCTCGACGGCCGGGTTCCACCACCGGTCGACGTGCACGACGTGGTTGGCGGCGGTGAGGGTCAGGCCCGTCCCGGCGGCCTTGAGGGAGAGGAGGAAGACGGCGGGCTCCGCGTCGTCCTGGAACCGCTGGACCAGGTCGTCCCGCGCCTGCTTGGACGTCCCGCCGTGCAGCCACAGCACGGGGCGTTCGAGGCGGGCGGCCAGGTAGGGCCGGAGCATCGAGCCGAACTCGGCGTACTGGGTGAAGACGAGCGCCTTCTCGCCCTGCCCGAGGATCTCGGCGCAGATCTCCTCCAGCCGTTCGAGCTTTCCGGAGCGGCCGGGGAGGCGCGAGCCGTCCTTCAGCAGCTGCGCCGGATGGTTGCAGACCTGCTTGAGCTTGGCCATCGTCGCCAGGACGAGCCCGCGCCGCTCGGTCTCGCCGGCCTCGGCGATCCGCCGGAGCATGTCGTCGACGGTCGCCCGGTACAGCGACGCCTGCTCGGTCGTGAGGTTGCAGTAGACCTTGATCTCCTGCTTCTCCGGCAGATCGGAGATGATCGACTTGTCGGTCTTCAGGCGGCGCAGGATGAACGGCTGCGTGGCCCGCTTCAGCGCCAGCGCCGCCTGCTCGTCGCCCTCCCGCTCGATCGGGATCGCGAACCGCCGCCGGAACGCGCTGCGCGGGCCGAGCAGCCCCGGGTTCGCGAACTCCATGATCGACCACAGCTCGGTCAGGTGGTTCTCGACCGGGGTGCCGGTGAGCGCGATCCGCGTGCGCGCCGGGATGCTCCGCACCGCCCTCGCCTGCCGCGTGCCGCTGTTCTTGAGCGCCTGCGCCTCGTCGCACACGACCCGCCGCCACCCGATGCCCGCGAGCATCTCCGCGTCCCGCGCGGCCGTCCCGTACGTGGTCAGCACCAGGTCGGCGCCCGCCGCTGCCTCGGCGAGGTCGTCGCCGCGGTGCCGCCCCGTCCCGTGGTGGACGTAGACGCGCAGCTTGGGCGTGAACCGCGCCGCCTCCCGCTGCCAGTTCCCCACCAGCGACATCGGCAGGATCAGCAGGGTCGGCTCGGGGCGGGCGCCGTTCTCCCGCTCGTGGACGAGAAGGGACAGCACCGACACCGTCTTGCCGAGCCCCATGTCGTCGGCGAGCAGCGCGCCCAGCCCGAGGCCGTCCATGAACGCCAGCCAGGCCAGGCCCCGCTCCTGGTAGGGGCGCAGCTCGGCGTCCAGCTCGTCCGGGGTGCGCACCGGGGCGAGGCGGCGGTCGGCCTCGCCGGAGAGGAGGTCGCCGAGCGCGCCGCCCGCGTCGACCCCGGTGAGGGGCAGCGCGTCGTCGCCGGCGTGGACGATCGCGCGGATCGCCTCGGCCGCCGTCATCCGGCCCCGGCGGGGGCGGCGGAGGAAGTCGAGGGCCGCTTCGAGCTGCCGCTCGTCCAGCTCCACCCACTGGCCGCGCAGCCGCACGAGCGGGGTCTTGAGGCGGGCCAGCTCCTCCAGCTCGGCCTCGTCGATGCTCTCGTCGCCGATGGCCAGGTCCCAGCGGAAGTCGACCATCGCCTTGAGGTCGAAGCCCGAGGACGCGGCGGCCCCGGAGGACGCCTCCGGATCGTCGGTGCGGGCCGTCAGCCTCATGCCGAGCTTCGCCTTGCCCGCCCACTGCGGGAGCAGGACGCCGAAGCCCGCGGCCGCGAGCATCGGCGCCGCCTGCCGGAGGAAGCGGAACGCGCCCGCGGTGTCGAGGACCAGCTCGCCGGGAGCCGGGCCGTCGAGCGCCGGCGCCAGGTCGGGGAAGAGGCGCAGGGCGCGGCCGAGCCCGGCGAGCAGCGTCTCCTCCGCGTCCGGGATCGAAGCGGCCCCGCCCTCCCAGATCATGGCGGCCGGGACGTAGAGGCTCGGGTCGTCGGTGCCCTGGAGGGCGAACTCGACCCGCCAGGAGTCGCCGTCCGGCTCCTCGCGGGCCGCGGTCTCGCCGGGCCGCTCCGGCTCGCCGAACTCCTCCGCGCCCGGCTCGGCGAGCCGGAAGCAGACGCGCAGCGGGCCGGACGGGCGGCGCGCGGCGGCGGCCCACGCGTCCAGCTCGGCGATCAGGTCGTCGGGGTCGTCGCCGGGCTCGCGGGCGACGGCGGCGGACGGGCCGGTCAGCGCCAGCACCCAGCGCTCGGCGAGCGGCAGCCGGTCGGGCTCCTTGCGCCGCGGCGCCAGCAGCGGATGCGGCACGACGCCCCGGACGGCGGTGTCGACCAGCCCGGACAGCGCCTCGCGCAGCACCTCGGCCGCGGGGCGCCCGCCGTCCGCGGCGCGGCAGGCGGCGGGCATGGCGCGCACCAGCGCGCGGAACCGCGCCGGGTCGTCGATCACCGGGCGCCAGCGCGCGGTGAGCTCGCCGTCCTCGCGCAGCAGCGCGGGCAGGACGTGGCCGCGCGAGGCGAGATGGGCGGCCTCGTCCGCGAGCATGCACAGGAACCGCAGGTCGGTGCCGGGGACGACGTCGGCGCTCCGCTCGGCGGCCTGGAGCAGCGCCATCGCGGGGAACGGTCCGAGGACCAGCGCCGGGACGCGCCACGGGCGCAGCTCGGGCTCGTCCGGCACCGGCTCGGGGCCGAGCTCCGCCGACGGCAGCGGGTGGTCGCCGAGCGTGGGCAGCGACATCGCCAGCTCGACGCGGAACGCCGTGCGGACGAGCGGCTCGTAGGACGTGCCGGTGAAGTCGCAGGTCGCGAAGGGGTGGACGTCCGGTGAGGGCTCGTACGGGCCGGCGCGCTCGGCCCACAGGCAGAGCGCGCCGCCATGCCAGGTGGCGTGGGCGACGAGCATGGTCCCCGAAGCTATCAGCAGCCTCCGACGTTTCCGCGCGTCACAGCCGTCGCACCGCCCGGCGGCCGCCCGCGGCGCCCCTCTGGTTAGGCTCGGGGACGTTCACCGCCGGATGCACAGGGAGGGTCGCCGTGGGCGAGTTCGTACGGGTCGAGGCCGAGGACGGGATCGCGACGATCAGGCTGGACCGTCCGAAGATGAACGCCCTGAACGCCCGGATGCAGCGGGAGCTGATCGACGCCGCCCGGCAGGTCACCGAGGACGAGACGGTGGGCGCGGTCGTCCTGTACGGCGGGGAGAAGGTGTTCGCGGCCGGCGCGGACATCAAGGAGATGGCCCCGATGTCGTACGCCGAGATGTCGGGCACGCCGTCCCGCCTGCTGCAGGACTTCACCAGGGAGCTGGCCGCGATCCCGAAGCCGGTCATCGCCGCGATCACCGGTTACGCGCTCGGCGGCGGGCTGGAGGTCGCGCTGACCGCCGACTTCCGCGTCGCGGGGGAGGGCGCCAAGGTGGGGCAGCCGGAGATCCAGCTCGGCATCATCCCCGGCGCGGGCGGCACCCAGCGGCTGTCGCGCCTCATCGGGGCGTCCCGCGCCAAGGACCTGGTCTTCTCCGGCCGCCACGTCAAGGCCGACGAGGCCCTCGCCATGGGCCTGGTGGACCGGGTCGTGCCGGACGCCGACGTCTACACCGCCGCCAGGGAGTGGGCGGCGACGTTCGTGGGCGGCCCCGCGATCGCGCTGCGCGCCGCGAAGCAGGCCATCGACCGGGGCATCGAGGTCGACCTCGACACCGGCCTGGAGATCGAGCGCGCGCAGTTCGCGGCGCTGTTCGCCACCGAGGACCAGGCGAACGGGATGAAGAGCTTCATGGAGGAAGGGCCGGGCAAGGCGAAGTTCACCGGCCGCTGAGCGCGCGCTCCTGCGCGCACGCCGGGGCGCCCGGCGGCGCACCTCGATAAATGACGGTTAAACCGTTACTTCTGTTTTGAGTGTGCTGCCGGGGTCGGCGCGGTTCCGCCGATAGCATCTGCCGCCATGCGACACGCGTACCGAACCGCGCTCGTGACGGGCGCGTCCAGCGGGATCGGGGAGAGCTTCGCCCGCCTGCTGGCCGGCCGCGGCACCGACCTCGTGATCGTGGCGCGCCGGGCCGAGCTGCTGGACGGGCTGGCCCGCGAGCTGGTCGAGCGGTACCGGGTCGCGGTCGAGGTGGTGGCGGCCGACCTCACCGACGCGTCGCAGCGCGCCGAGGTGGAGGACCGGCTGCGCGCCGACCCGGTCGAGCTGCTGGTGAACAACGCGGGCTACGGCGCTTTTGGAGCGTTCGCGGAGCTGCCGCTGGACGACCACCTCGCACAGATCGAGCTGAACGTGACCGCGCTGGTGCGGCTCACGCACGCCGCCCTGCCCGGGATGGTCGCGCGGAGCCGCGGCGGGGTGCTGAACGTCGCGTCCATGTCGGGCTTCGCGCCGTCCCCCGGAAGCGCCACCTACGGGGCGACCAAGGCGTACGTCGCGTCGTTCTCCGAGAGCCTGCACTCGGAGGTGGCGGGCAAGGGCGTCCACGTGACGGCGCTGTGCCCCGGCTTCACCCGGACGGAGGACGACGTCCCGGCCAACCTGCTGTGGCTGCGCCGCGACGACGTCGCGCGGGCCGGGCTGGACGCGGTGGCCGCCGGGCGCGCGCTGTGCGTCCCCGGCGTGCAGTACAAGGCGGCGCTCCCGGCGCTGAAGCTCATCCCGAGGCCGCTTCTGCGGGCCGCCGTGAACCGCGTGTGGCAGCAGGCCGCTGACACTCGGTGACACCGGCGCGCCGCTTTTTGCTCAGGTCTACAAAACTTCCCGCTGGTTGATTGTTGCGGGGGTGACTTGACGGGGGTCACGGTGAGTGGCGACGATCGGAACCTACGCTTACGTAGGTTATGTGTACGGCCTGCTGGGCGACACCATCGAGCCGCAGGCGCGGCGCCACGTCCGGCAAGACCACCTCGTCCCAGCGAAGGAACCGCATGTCCGTGACCCCCGAAGAGAAGTTCCAGACCGGCATCCTGCAGGACCTCGAGCCCGTCGTCGAGAAGGAACTGAACCGGCACCTGTCGATGGCCAAGGAGTGGTTCCCGCACCAGTACGTCCCGTGGAGCGAGGGCCGCGACTTCGACGGCCCGCTGGACGGGGAGCCGTGGTCGCTGGAGCAGTCGAAGCTGAGCGTCGAGGCGCGCGAGTCGCTGATCGTCAACCTGCTCACCGAGGACAACCTGCCCGGCTACCACAACGCCATCGCCCGGGTGTACGGGCGCGAGGGCGCCTGGGGCACCTGGGTCAACCGGTGGACGGCCGAGGAGAACCGGCACGGCATCGTCCTGCGCGACTACCTCACCGTGACCCGCGCGGTCGACCCGGTCGCGCTGGAGCGCGCCCGCATGCACCACATGGAGGCCGGCTACGAGGCCGACCACGGCGACTCGTTCCTGCACGGGACGGCCTACGTGTCGTTCCAGGAGCTCGCCACCCGCGTGTCGCACCGCAACACCGGCAGGGCGTCCGGCGACCCCGTCTGCGAGCAGATGATGGCGCGCATCGCCGCCGACGAGAACCTCCACATGATCTTCTACCGGAACGTGATGGGCGCCGCGCTGGAGGCCGCGCCGAACGAGACGATGCGGGCGATCACCGACGTCGTGAAGGCGTTCCAGATGCCCGGCCACAGCATCGACGGGTTCCTCCGCAAGTCCGTGATCATCGCCAACGCCGGCATCTACGACCTGCGGCTGCACCACGACGACGTGCTCGTCCCGGTGCTGCGCAAGTGGGGCGTGTTCGACCGCACCGACCTGTCCGGCGACGGCGAGAAGGCCCGCGAGGAGCTGGCCGAGTTCCTGGAGCAGCTCGACGCCGCCGCCGCCAAGTTCGAGGCCCGCCGCGAGGAGCGCCGCGCCCGCCAGGCCGCACGGAAGGGCTGACCCGGCGGCGCCCCCCGGCCGCCCGGAGGTGAGCGGGAACGCGAACGCGTTTCGCCGCGTCAAAGGGTGCATGGGGACGCATTGGCGACTGGGCGGGTATCGGTTGCTGGACGAGATCGGCCGGGGGAGCACCGCGGTGGTGTACCTCGCCATGGACTCCCATGGCCGCGAGGTCGCCGTCAAGGAGCTGATCCCGGAGCTGACGGGGGTCCGCGAGGCGATCGACCGGCTGGCGCGGGAGATGCGGGCGCAGGGCCGGGTGCGCAGCGCCTACGTCGCGGAGCTGCTGGACGGGGCGGTCGCGGCGGAGCGCCCGCACGTCGTGATGCGGTACGTGCCGGGCTGCCCGCTGGGCGACCTGGTCAAGGCGTACGGGCCGCTGCGCGGCGACCGGCTCCACCGGTTCGCGCGGCGGCTGGCGCTCGCGCTCGGGGACGTCCACGACGCCGGCGTCCTGCACCGCGACGTGTCGCCGGGCAACGTCATCGCGATGGGCGACCGGCCGACGCTGATCGACTTCGGGATCGCGCACGAGGCCGGCGCCGAGCAGATCACCCGCCGCGGGATGGTCGTGGGCACGCCCGCCTACCTGGCCCCCGAGCTGATCGAGGGGGAGCGCGCCACCCCCGCGTCCGACGTGTTCTCCTGGGCGGCGACGGTCGCGTACGCGGCGACGGGGCGCCCGCCGTTCGGGCGCGGGTCGCTGCACGGGGTGTGCTTCCGGATCCTGCGCGGCGAGGCCGACCTGGACGGCGTCCCCGAGCCGGTGGCCGGGCTGCTGCGGGCCGCGTTCCGGCGCGACCCCGCGAGGCGCCCGCCGGCCCGCTGGTTCGCCGGGGCGCTCGCCGGCGCCCCCGGCGGGGCGGTGGCGGCCTGATGCCGATTAGATCTTCCCGGCCGGACCGGCAAGGGTAGGGTTTCGGAAACGATGAGGGGAGGAGCCGTCACGTCCGGGGACCGAATCGGCCACTACAGCGTCCTGCAGACCCTGGGAGAGGGTGGCATGGGCGTCGTCTACCTCGGCGCCGACCCCGAGGGGCGCAACGTGGCCATCAAGGTGCTGCGCCCCGCGGTCGCGGGGGACGCCACGGCGCGCCGCCGGCTGGCCCGCGAGGTCGACTCCATGCGCAGGGTGCACAGCCCGCACGTCGCGGAGATACTCGACGCCGACGTGACCGCCGACCAGCCCTACATCGTGACCCAGTACGTTCCGGGCCGCACGCTCGAAGAGGTCGTCGAGGACGCCGGGCCGATCTACGGGCCGGCCCTGCAGCGGCTCGCCGTGGGGCTGGCGTCGGCGCTGTCGGCGATCCACGGCGCCGGGATCGTGCACCGCGACCTGAAGCCCGGCAACGTGATGCTCGTGGACGGCGAGCCCGTCGTCATCGACTTCGGCATCGCGCAGGCCGCCGACGCGACCCGGCTCACCGCGACCGGCATGGTCATCGGCACGCCCGGCTACCTCGCCCCGGAGATCATCGAGGGCGAGGACGCGGGCCCGCCGTCCGACGTGCACGCCTGGGCCGGGACGGTCGCCTACGCCGCGACCGGCCGGCCGCCGTTCGGCTCCGGCACCTTCGAGTCGATCTTCTACAAGATCATGCAGGGCACGCCGGACCTGGACGGCGTGCCGGACGCGCTGCTGCCCGTGCTGCGGTCGGCGATGGCGCGGCACCCGGCCGAGCGCCCCACCGCGGTCGGCCTGGTGCAGCTCACCCGGCGGATCCACCTCGAAGCGACGATCACCGACCAGACCCGCGTCGACCAGCACTACCCGGCGGCCGGCGCCGCGGCGGCGGGCGCGGCTGCGGCCGGCACGGCGCTGGACGAGCCGGCGGCCGACCACTCCCGGATGTTCTCCATGCCGGTGACGGGGCAGCCGGAGTCCACGTCCCAGGACGTCCCGGCGCCGCCCACGGCGCCGGGCGGCACCGGACCGGGCGGCATGACGCCGAGCACGGCGCCCCCGGTGCCCGCGCCCGTCCCGGCGCAGCCGCGCGACTTCGTGGGCCAGCTGCCGCCCGCCGCGCCGCCGCCTCCGCCGCCGGGCCCGCCGCCCGCGCAGTTCAAGGCGGGCGAGCAGTTCGGGCCGCGCGGCTACGACCCCTACGACCGGGGCGGCTACCCGCCGCCCTACGGGCCGCCGAACCAGCCGCCGCCCGGCGCGCTGCAGCGCGGCCCGTACGACCCGCAGGCGCAGGACGCGCAGCGGCGGGCCGCAGACCGGGAGCGCGCCGACCGCGACCGCCGCAAGCCCTACGGCTGGTACCGGGTGCTGAGCTTCATCGTCCTCGTGGCGCTGCTCGGGTTCGCCGGCATCGCGCCGCTGCTCGCCCTCGGCGTCACCGTCGCGGGCGTGTTCGTGCTGCGCGCGGCGGACAAGGCCGCCAAGGGCATGGAGGGCCGGCAGACCCGGCGCGGCCCGCGCTCGGGCGACGCCGTCGCCGCCGCGTTCCGGACGCCGCTGCACCTTCCGGGCGCGCTGATGTCCACGGTCCTGTGGACGTCGCTCAGCCTGATCGCGGGCATGATCGTCCTCGGCGTGCTGATCTTCGCGAAGTCCGACATGACGGCGTCGACGGCCATCGCGTACTCGTCCATGGCGGTGATCGGGCTGCTGTGCCTCGCGCCGGGCAGCGGCGCCCCGCGGCGCCAGCTCGCCCGCATCTGGGGCGCGCTGCTGCCGCGCGCCGAGGCCGCCCTCGCGGGTGCGCTCATCCTCGGGATCTTCGCGGGCGTGCTGGTCGCGCTGTCGCAGCGGCAGCCGCCGGACACGACCCCGCTGGACGGGATGAGCCAGAGCCTTGAGGGCCTGCGCGCGGACGTCCGCGAACTCGTGTCCGGCATCCCGGGCATGTGATCGGCGCCCGGGACCGATGAGCGGAAAGACGAGCCCGCGGCACATCGGCCCGTACCGGCTGCTGTCGCCGGACGGCGCCGGGGCGGTCCGCCGCGCCGCCGGACCCGACGGCCGCGACGTGGCGATCCGGCTGCTCCCGCCCGGCGCGGCGCCCGACATCGGGCGGATGCGCGAGGTCGCCAGCCCCTACGTGGTGGACGTCCTGGACGGCGAACCCGCCGGCCCGCAGCCGTATGTCGTGTCCCGGTTCGTCCCCGGCCGGCCGCTGGGGGACGCGGTCGCCGAGCACGGCCCCGTGTCGGGGGACGCCCTGCGCGGCATGGCCTACGGGCTGGCCAAGGCTCTCGCCGCGATCCACCGCGCGGGGCTCGCGCACGGCGCGCTGGGGCCGGAGACCGTGCTCGTCGTGGACGACGCGCCGGTCGTGGCCGACTTCGCGCTGACCGCCGGCGGCGATTCCGGTGGCGGCGCCGCCGATGACGTGGGCGCCTGGGCCGCGACGGTGACGTTCGCCGCCACCGGGCGGCGTGACGCGTCCGCCGAGGCGCTGCCGTCCGGGCTGCGCCCGCTGGTGGAGGCGGCCTCGCGTCCCGATCCGCGTGAGCGCCCGGCCGCGGAGGAACTGGCGGAGGCGGCGTCAAAGCTCGACCTGCCCGCCCGTCCCGCCCCGGCGCCGGGGACCGGGCCCGGGCTCGTCCCGCGTGCGCGGCCGGAGAGCGCGCCCGCGGCGAGCGCCGGTCCCAGGCCGAAGGTGGCGGGCGAGGCCGCGTCCGCGCGGGGCGTCGAGGCGCACGAGATGAGAGTGGCGCTCGGGTGGGCGCGGCTGCTCACGGCGATGGCGGTGGTGATCGCCGTCGCGGTCGCGATCATCGCGCCGGTCGCGGGCCTGGCCGCCTCGCTCGCCGCGGTGACGCTGCTGCGGCTCGCGGCCGCGCCGGAGCGCCGCGGGGCGCGGGGCTGGGCCGAGGCGTTCGGGCGGACGCTGCTGACCGTCCCGTACGCGGCGGCGTGCACGGTGGCCGTCCCGGTCGGGCTGGCCGCGGTGGCGGCGGGCGGGCGGATCGACTCGCTCCTCGCCTGCGCGTTCGGCGCCGGCGCCGGAGCGGCGGCGCTGTGGACGGCGCCGGGCGTGCACGGCCCGCGCCGGCGGCTGGAGCGGCTGCTCCTGCCGCTCGCGCGGCGGCCCCGGCCCGTCGCCGCGGCGGTCGTGGGCCTCGGCGTCCCGGCCCTGCTCGCGGTGGTCGGGGCGATGACGCTGGAGCCGAGCTTCGCCCCGATGTACGGGCTCCAGCAGACGCTGGAGAGCTCGCTGGACCGGCTCCAGCACGCCGCCGGCCGGTGGTGAGACGTGAAGTCCGTCACGTCCGGTTCGGGACGCGGGAAGCCCCGTGAACGCCCCGCGTACGTGGGTAAGGTCTCACGAACTGGGATTTGCCAGTAGGCTACTCGCTAGTAACCTGGCTTGTGCACGGCCGAATCAGGGACCCGACTCCGAAGGGCGTTCGGGTATTTGGCAGGCTGTGACTTCGGAAACGCACGTCCGCGTCGACCCGCCACGGGCGGCGCCCCTCGCCGCTCCTCGGCGGCCAACTGAGTGCAGGGAGGTCGGCCACCGGCCATGAACATCGTCGTCCTGGTGAAGCAGGTTCCCGATACGGAGAGCCCGCGCAAGCTGAAGTCCGATGACAGCACGCTCGACCGCGCGGCGGCGGACGGGGTCATCAACGAGCTCGATGAGTACGCGATCGAAGAGGCGCTGCGCATCAAGGAGGCCCACGGCGGCGAGGTGACCGTCCTGACCATGGGCCCCGACAAGGCCACCGACTCGATCCGCAAGGCCCTGGCCATGGGCGCCGACAAGGCCGTGCACCTGGTCGACGACGGTCTCGCCGGCTCGGACGCGCTGCAGACCTCGTACGCCATCCAGCAGGCGCTCGGCCGCACCGGGTTCGACCTGGTGGTCCTCGGCTCGGAGTCCACCGACGCGCGCACCGGCGTGCTCGCCGCGATGCTCGCCGAGCGGCTCGGCGCCGCGCAGGTGTCGCTCGCCAACAAGGTCGAGATCGACGGGACGTCCATCAAGGCGCAGCGGCAGACCGACTACGGCTTCGACCGGATCGAGGCGAGCCTCCCCGCGGTCGTCAGCGTCGTCGAGAAGATCAACGAGCCGCGCTACCCCTCCTTCAAGGGGATCATGGCGGCCAAGAAGAAGCCGGTCGAGACGCTCGGCCTGGACGACGCCGGCATCGACGCCGCCCGGGTCGGCCTGGCGAACGCCGCCACCGAGGTGGTCGACTTCGCCGAGGCGCCGCCGCGCGCCAAGGGCGAGATCGTCACCGATGAGGGCGACGGCGGCGTGAAGATCGCCGAGTTCCTCGCGTCGAAGAAGTTCGTCTGACCGGGGAAGGGGATTAGAGACCAATGGCTGAGATTCTCGTCCTCGTCGACCACGTCGACGGTGAGGTCAAGAAGGTCACGCTCGAACTGCTGACGCTGGCGAACCGGCTCGGCGAGGCCGCCGCGGTATGGGTCGGCCCGGGCTATGAGAACGCCAAGGACAAGCTCGGCGAGTACGGCGCGGGCAAGGTGTACGTGGCCGCCGACGAGGAGCTGACCTCCTACGTCGTCGCCCCGAAGGCCGCGCTGCTGGCCCAGCTCGTGAGTGAGAAGTCGCCCGCCGCCGTGCTCGTCCCCGCGACGGGCGAGGGCAAGGAGGTCGCGGGCCGCCTCGCGGTCAAGACCGGCTCCGGCGTGCTCACCGACGTGGTGGACGTCGCCGACGGCTTCGTCGCCGAGCACTCCATCTTCGGCGGCGGCATCATCGCGCACGCCCGGGTGAAGACCGGCACGCCGATCATCGCCGTCCGGCCGAACTCCGTCGCCCCCGAGCCGTCCCCGGCCACCCCGGCCGAGGAGCAGGTGTCGGTGGCCCTGTCCGACGCCGACAAGGGCGCGAAGATCGTGGAGAAGGTCGTCCAGGAGAAGGGAGAGCGCCCGGACCTGACCGAGGCCGCGATCGTCGTCTCCGGCGGCCGCGGCGTCGGCGGCGCCGAGAACTTCAAGATCATCGAGAGCCTGGCCGACTCGCTCGGCGGCGCCGTCGGCGCCTCCCGGGCCGCGACCGACGCCGGCTGGTACCCGCACTCGTTCCAGGTCGGCCAGACCGGCAAGACCGTGTCGCCGCAGCTCTACATCGCGGTCGGCATCTCCGGCGCCATCCAGCACCGGGCCGGCATGCAGACCTCGAAGACCATCGTCGCCATCAACAAGGACCCCGAGGCGCCGATCTTCGAGCTCGTCGACTTCGGCGTCGTGGGCGACCTGTTCCAGGTCGCGCCGCAGCTCACCGAGGAGATCAACAAGCGCAAGTGACCTCCCGCGCACGGCCCCGGCGGCGCCCGCCGCCGGGGCCTCCGCACGTTCAGGAGCGCGCCGGCGACGGGTACGGGACGGCCTTCAGCAGCGCGGGCCTGAGCATGCCGCTCACCTCCGCGTACGGGACGACCGCCTCCTGGAGGCCGCAGGCCGACGGGTATCCCAGCAGCGAGCCGTAGAAGGCGACGCGGAGGCCCTCCCGCGTGAGGGCCATGGTCACGTCACCCGACCGCACGAACGCGGACGGGTCGTCGGTGCCGCGCGGGACGTCGCCCGCGCAGTAGGCGCCGCCGCGCAGATGGGGTCCGATCTTCGCGTCCAGCGGCTTCAGGCCCCGCTCGGACGGGTCGCGGAACAGGTCGGGCGGCCCGTAGGCGGCGCCGGTCCGCAGGTCCACGGTCGCGGCCTGCGGCTGGTCCCAGCCCGTCCCGCGGTCGCCGTCGAGGGCGACCGCGTACCACACCGACAGCAGCCGGTCGCCGCGCATGAGGATCCGCGGCGTCACGACGTCGGTGTAGGCGCCGCTGCCGACGCCCCCCAGCCCGCTGCGGACCTTGGCCCAGCGCCGCTCCAGCGGCGCCCGCAGGGCCTGGTTGATCTTCCGGGCGAGCGCGGCGTCCCCGCCGGTGACCCGCACGATCCGCCCGCGCGCCTGGAAGGTCGTCCCGGCGCCGATCTCGCGCGGCGGCTCGGTGAACGCCGCGAGGCGGACGGCGACCGGCTCCGGCGCCTCGTCCGCGACGGCGGCGTAGATCGCCGCGCCGCCGCCCACGGCCACGGCGGCGGCGCCGCCCGCGACGGCCGCCACCCCCTTGGCCCCGAGCGCGCCGACCACTCCCTGGCCGGCCGCCCCGGCGCCGCCGGCCCCGGCGCCC
>NZ_JBIQHY010000125.1:0-20188 GCF_044508335.1 Actinomadura sp. | reverse complement strand
GCGGCCGGCGCGGCTGACCTGCGGCCGGGCCGCGGGCCGGGCCCGGCGGGGCGGCGGGTCTCAGGGATGATCCCTGAGAGATCCCTGACGTTCGCGGGGCGGGGGTCTACTCCCCGAGTACGACGGGGGGCGGGCGCCTCCTGCCGTGGGTGGACCGGCAAGTCCGTTCCTGGGGTGCATCCATCTGCTTCGTGCGGCTTCTAGTGTTCTGGGTGTCGGGTCGCCGGGGGTACAGCGATCGCGACGCCTTTCGACCACTCACACACACAGGAGTTTCAACGTGACGAACAGCGCCCCTTCGGCCTCCGGCGCCCAGCCCGCGCCCGGGGCGGGCGACTTCGCCGCACGGACCCAGCAGATCGCGAAGGTGTACGGGCGCGGCGACGCCCAGGTCGTCGCGCTCGACGGGGTCACGGTCGGCATTCCGCGCGGCCGGTTCACCGCGATCATGGGCCCGTCGGGGTCCGGGAAGTCCACGCTGATGCACTGCATGGCGGGGCTGGACTCGGTGGACTCCGGGCAGGTCTTCATCGGCGACACCGAGCTGACGGCGCTGAAGGACAAGCAGCTGACGCGGCTGCGGCGCGACAAGGTCGGGTTCATCTTCCAGGCGTTCAACCTGGTGCCGACGCTGACGGCGCTGGAGAACATCACGCTGCCGATGGACATCGCCGGCCGCCGCCCCGACCGGGAGTGGCTGGACACGGTGATCGACACGGTGGGGCTGCGGCCGCGGCTGAAGCACCGGCCGAGCGAGCTGTCGGGCGGGCAGCAGCAGCGGGTGGCGTGCGCCCGCGCGCTGGCGTCCCGCCCGGAGATCATCTTCGCGGACGAGCCGACGGGGAACCTGGACTCGCGGTCGGGCGCGGAGGTCCTGTCGTTCCTGCGGGACTCGGTGAGCCGGATGGGGCAGACGATCGTGATGGTGACGCACGACCCGTCCGCGGCCGCGTACGCCGACCAGGTGCTGTTCCTGACCGACGGGCAGATCGTCGACACGATGACCGAGCCGACCGCGGAGCGGGTGCTGGAGCGGATGAAGGGCTTCGACGCCGCCGCCCGTCCCGCCGCGGACTCGGAGGTCCCGGCGCGATGATGGGCAGGGTCACGCTCCGCAACCTCGCGGCGCACAAGATCAGGCTGGTGCTGACGGCCGTCGCGGTGATCCTCGGCGTGGCGTTCGTGGCCGGCACGCTGATCTTCACCGACAGCATGAACAAGCAGTTCGACGAGCTGTTCAGCCGGATCGGCACGAACGTGGCCGTGGACGTGCGGGCGAAGAAGGTCGTCGGCGGCGACGACGACGGGATGGCGGCGCAGCCGGTGCCGGCGGCGGTGCTGAAGACGCTGCGGGGCGTCGAGGGCGTCAAGGACCCGAAGGGCAACGTCAACGGGTACGCGGCGGTCGTCGGCAAGGACGGCAAGATCGTCGGGACGGCGCAGAACGGGCCGCCGCAGATCGGCACGAACTGGACGACGGGCGGGTCGTACGACCTGGCGTCGGGCCGCGCGCCGCAGGGGCCGGGCGAGGTCGTCATCGACACCAGGACGGCGGAGAAGGGCGAGCTGGCGCTCGGGGACGTCACGCAGGTCCTCACCGCGGGCCCGCCGGCCCGCATGAAGATCGTCGGGCTGGTCGACGCGGGGAACCTGATGGGCGCGACGCTCACCGGGTTCGACACGCCGACCGCGCAGAAGCTGATGCTGAAGCCCGGCTACTTCAGCGACATCGAGATGGGCTCGTCGGGCCCGTCCCAGGAGGAGCTGCGCGACCGGGTCGCGAAGGTCCTGCCGCAGGGGATGGAGGCCGTCACCGGCGACCAGCTGCGCGAGGAGTCCAAGAGCGACGTCGCGCAGATGATGAGCTTCTTCCGGACGTTCCTGCTGGTGTTCGCGCTGATCTCGATCTTCGTCGGGGCGTTCATCATCTTCAACACGTTCTCGATGCTGGTCGCGCAGCGGACCCGCGAGCTGGCGCTGCTGCGCGCGATCGGCGCGGCCCGCGCGCAGGTGACGCGGGCGGTGATCGGCGAGGCGGTCGCGGTCGGCGTCGTCGGGTCCACGCTGGGCCTGGCGGCCGGGGCCGGGCTGGCGTCGCTGCTGCAGACGCAGATGGGCGACGCCGGGCAGGGCGGCCTGACGTTCACCGCGACCCCGGTGATCGCGTCGTACGCGGTCGGGATCCTGGTGACCGTGGTGTCGGCGTACTTCCCGGCGCGGCGCGCCGCGAAGATCCCGCCGGTCGCGGCGATGCGCGACGACGTGGCGCTGCCGCAGCGGTCGCTGCGGATCCGGGTGGCGCTCGGGTCGCTGCTGACCCTCGCCGGCGCGGGCCTGATCGGCGTCGGCCTGGCCGGTGACGGCGGCGGCAACCCGGCGATCCCGGTCGGCGCGGGCGCGTTCGGGGTGTTCGTCGGCGTCGCGATGCTCGCCCCGGTGATCAGCGTCCCGGTGCTGAAGGTGCTGGGCGCGCCCGCGGCGCGGCTGATGGGGTCGCCCGGGCGGCTGGCGCGGCAGAACGCGCTGCGCAACCCGCGCCGCACCGCCGCGACCGCGGCCGCGCTGATGATCGGCCTGGCGCTGATCACCACGGTGAACGTGCTGGGCGCGACGATGCGGGCGTCGATCGACGAGCAGGTGGACGCCCAGTTCGGCGCGGACTACCTGGTGCAGTCGCAGGGCCCCGGCGGCGTGAACGCCGAGGCGCAGCAGAAGATCAAGGACACGCCGGGCGTGGTGGCGGTGTCGCCGACCTACACCGCCAAGGCGAAGATCGAGGGCAAGGACGCCTTCTACGTGTCGGGCGACCTGGCGGCGCTGGCGAAGGCGGCCCGGCTGAAGCTGGTGTCGGGCTCCGCCGGCGGCGGCCCGGCGTCGATCATGGTGGACGAGGACACCGCGAAGGACCGCGGCTGGAAGGTCGGCACGCCGGTGCCCGTGCGGTTCGCCGACGGGAAGACCGAGTCGCTCACCGTCGCCGGCGTGTACGCCAGGAGCGACCTGATCGGGCCGCGGATGATCTCACAGCAGGCGCATCTGCGGCACACGGTGCGGCCCACCGTCGGGCTCGTCGTGGTCGACACGGCCCGCGCGGACGCCTCCACCAAGGCGGCGCTGGATTCGGCGGTGAAGGCGTACCCGAACCTCGAGGTCGCCGACCAGGCGACGCTGAAGTCCGACGCCCGCAAGCAGGTCGACGGGTTCGTGACGTTCCTGACGATCCTGCTGGTGATGTCGGTCATCATCGCGGCGGTCGGGGTGATCAACACGCTGGCGCTGTCGGTGATCGAGCGGACCCGGGAGATCGGGCTGCTGCGCGCGATCGGGATCTCCCGGCGGCAGCTGCGCCGCATGATCCGGCTGGAGTCCATCATGATCGCGGTGTTCGGCGCCGTGCTCGGCATGGGCATCGGGGTGGCGTTCGGCGCGGCGCTGCAGAACGCGCTGGCCGACCAGGGCCTCGGCGTCCTCGCCGTCCCGTACGGGACGCTGCTGGTGTACCTGGTGGTGGCCGCGGTGATCGGCGTGCTGGCGGCGCTGTGGCCGGCGTGGCGGGCCGGGCGGATGGACGTCCTGAAGGCCATCTCCACCGAATGACCCGTCGCCGGGGGCAAGGCCCCGGCGACGGGAAGGACCCGGCCCCTCCGCGCGGAGGGGCCGGGTCCTTCCTTGTGCGGGAGGCGCACCGGAGGGGAAGGTCCCGGCGGCGTCAACCCGGCCGCGCCCGGCCGCCCGGCCGGGCGCGGCCCGGCCGGGGTCTAGTCGGCGGCGGGCTCGGGGTCGTCGGCCGGGGCCGCGCCCGGCGCCACCGCGGCCTTGGCGACCGCGTCGGTCGCGCTGACCGTGGTGTTCTCCGGGAAGTGGCACGCGGCGTGGTGCCCCGGGCTGAGCTCCACCAGCGGCGGCTCGACCTGCTTGCAGATGTCCTGCGCCTTCCAGCAGCGGGTGTGGAACCGGCACGCGGGCGGCGGGTCGATCGGGCTCGGCACGTCCCCCTGCAGCCGGATCCGCTTGCGCTGGTCGCGCTCGCTCGGGTCCGGGATCGGCACCGCCGACAGCAGCGCGTTGGTGTAGGGGTGCATGGGCCGCTGGTACACGTCCGCGCGGTCCGCGATCTCGACGATCTTGCCGAGGTACATGACGGCGACGCGGTCGGAGATGTGCCGGACGACCGACAGGTCGTGCGCGATCACCACGTAGGTGAGGTCGAGCTCGTCCTGCAGGTCCTCCAGCAGGTTGACCACCTGCGCCTGCACCGACACGTCCAGCGCCGACACCGGCTCGTCCGCGATGATCAGCTTGGGCTTGAGGGCGAGGGTGCGGGCGATCCCGATGCGCTGCCGCTGCCCGCCGGAGAACTCGTGCGGGTACCGGTTGTAGTGCTCGGGGTTCAGGCCGACGAGTTCCAGGATCTCCTGGACGGCCTTCTTGACGCCCTGCTTGGCCTCGATGTTCTGCAGCCGGAACGGGGCCCCGACGATCGCGCCGACGGTCTTGCGGGGGTTCAGCGACGAGTACGGGTCCTGGAAGATCATCTGGAGGTCGCGGCGGAGCGGCCGGAGCCGGCCCTGCGACATCTTGGTGATGTCCTGCCCCTCGAAGGTGATCTTCCCGAAGCTGGGGTCCAGCAGCCGCATGATCATGCGGCCGGTGGTGGACTTGCCGCAGCCGGACTCCCCCACCAGCCCGAGGGTCTCGCCCTTGCGGACCGAGAACGACACGCCGTCGACGGCCTTCACCGCCGCGACCTGCCGGCGCAGCAGCCCCGCGGTCACCGGGAAGTGCTTGCCGAGGTTCTCCACCTCCAGCAGCGGCTCGCCGTCCGGGGCGGGCCGCGCCGCGGCCCGGGTCTCCTCGGCCGGGGTCTCGGCGGCCGGGGCGCTGCCGACCGGGGCGCCGTCGGGGGCGTTTCCGGCCGGGGTCTTCTCTGTGCTCACAGTCTCGTTCCCACCCGTGCTCGTCACAGCTTCGGCCGGATCTCGTCGTTCCAGATCTCCCGCCGCTTCTCCAGCGGGAGGTGGCACGCCGCCTTGTGGCCCGGCACGACCTCGATCAGCTCGGGCCGCTCCGTCGTGCACCTGTCGCCGTTGAGGTCCATGTAGGGGCAGCGCGGATGGAACGCGCACCCGGACGGGACGTTGATCAGGCTCGGCGGCGACCCCTCGATCGGCTGGAGCCGCTCACTGCGCTCCCGGTCGAGGCGCGGCATCGACCCGAGCAGCCCCCACGTGTAGGGGTGCAGCGGCCGGTGGAAGGCGTCGTCGACGGAGGCGTACTCCACCGCGCGGCCCGCGTACATCACCAGGATGTCGTCGGACAGTTCGGCGACCACCCCGAGATCGTGGGTGATCATGATGACGGCGGAGTTGAACTCCTGCTGCAGGTCGCGGATCAGGTCGAGGATCTGCGCCTGGACGGTCACGTCCAGCGCCGTCGTCGGCTCGTCGGCGATCAGCAGCTCCGGGTTGCACGACAGCGCCATCGCGATCATCGCGCGCTGCCGCATGCCGCCGGAGAACTGGTGCGGGTAGTCGTCGACCCGCTTCTCCGGCTTGGGGATGCCGACGCGGCCGAGCATGTCGATGGCGTGCTTGCGCGCCACCTGCTTGGACACGTCGTTGTGGACCCGGTACGCCTCGATGATCTGGGCGCCGATGGTGTAGAACGGGTGCATCGCCGACAGCGGGTCCTGGAAGATCATCGCCATGTCGCGGCCGCGGAGCCGGCGGACCTCGGCGCGCGAGGCGTTCACCAGCTCCTTGCCGTTCAGCCAGATCTCCCCGGACATGTTGGCGTTGCGCTTGTTGTGCAGGCCCAGGATGCCGAGGCTGGTCACGCTCTTGCCCGAGCCGGACTCGCCGACGATGCCGAGGGTCCGGCCGCGCTCCAGCTGGAACGACAGCCCGTCCACCGACTTCACCAGGCCGTCGTCGGTCGGGAAGTGGATCTTCAGGTCGCGGACCTCGAGGAACGCGGTGGGGGCCTCGCCGGTGCCCGCGGTGTCCGCGGCGGGCGCGGTGCCGGTCATCAGCTCAGCCTCACTCTCGGGTCGACGACGGCGTACAGCAGGTCGACGAGCAGATTGATGAAGACGATCGAGCTCGCGGTGATCAGCGTGATGCCGAGCACCATGGGCAGGTCGCCGCCGTTGATCGAGCTGATCGCCAGCTGGCCCAGGCCGGGGATGCCGAAGGTGTTCTCGGTGAGCACGGCGCCGCCGAGGAGCAGGCCGAGGTCGAGGCCGAAGATGGTGAGGATCGGCGTCAGCGAGGCGCGCAGGGCGTGCTTGGTGACGACGGTCTTCTCCGGCAGCCCCTTGGCGCGGGCGGTGCGGATGTAGTCCTCGTTCATCGTCTCCAGCATGCCCGCTCTGGTGAGCCGCGCGTACATCGCCGCGTACAGGAACGCGAGCGTCACCCAGGGCAGCACGAGCGCCTCGAACCACATCACCGGGTTGTCGCTGATCGAGGTGTAGCTGCCGCCCCCCGGGAAGATCTTGAAGGTGTAGGAGAACAGCGCGAGCGAGACCAGGCCCGTGAAGTAGATGGGGAGCGACACGCCGCTCAACGCGATGATCATCGCGGTGCGGTCCCAGACGGACCCCCGGCGCAGCGCCGACACGACGCCGGTGGTGATGCCGCCGATGAGCCAGATGACCGCCGCGCCCAGGGCGAGCGACGCGGTCGCCGGGGCCCGGTCGAGCAGCGTCTGCAGCACCGGCTGGCTGCTGCGGTAGGAGTAGCCGAGGCAGGGCGCCGGGCAGTGGTCGGTCACCGGGCCGGCCTTGTAGTCCTGGCCGGCGACGATGCCCTTCAGGTAGTTGCCGTACTGGACCACGATCGGCTTGTCCAGTCCGAGCCGCTCCTTGGTGTCCTGGATGGCCTCGGCCGTCGGGGCCTTGCCGACGTAGGCGGCCGCGATCTGGTCGGTGGTCTGTCCCGCCAGCTTCGGCAGCCCGAAGAAGATGCCGAAGGTCACCAGGCTGACCAGCAGCAACATGAGGACGGCACCGATGAGGCGCCGGATGATGTATGCGAACACATTCCTCGGCCCCACCCGCCGGCCGGGCGGACCTGTGGGTCCTGACCCGGCCGGCGGGCGTCGCCTTCACCTGCCTTCAGATGGACGCACGGACGAAGCGGATGGTTACTCCACGCCCATGTTCAGGTAGTCGTACATACCGCCATAGGAGTAGGTGATCCCGACGTTGGTGGCCCGCTTCGGCCGGTACATCAGCGCCTTGGCGTAGATCAGCGGGACCTCCGCCGCGGACTGCATGACCATCTTGTCGATCTCGCCGTACGCCTTCGTGCGCGCCGCCTTGTCGGTGTTGGCGATCGCGTCGTCCAGCGCCTTGTTGATCGCGGGGTCGTCCAGCTCGGCCAGGTTGGTGCCGCCGTTGGGCTTGATGGCGTCACCGTGGACGATCTGGGCGAGGAACCCGTAGCCGGTCGGCCAGTCGGCCGCCCACGCCATGATCATCATGCCGATGCCGTGCTTGTGGACGTAGTCCGGCACGCCGACGTACTTGTTGAAGTAGTCACCGGCCGGCCACTGCACGATGTCGACCTTGATGCCGACCTTGGCCAGGCTCTGCTGGATGGCCTGCGCCATCGCGACTTCCTTCGGCCGGTCCGACCGGGCCGAGATCTTGGTGCTGAAGCCGTTGGGCTGGCCGCAGGCCTTCAGCTCCTCCTTGGCCTTGTTCAGCGTGGCCTGGTCGAGGCCGTTGCCGCCCTCGGCCTGCTTCTGCGGGTACAGGTCGAACTTGGTGTAGCCGTCGACCGTCGGGGGCAGCACCGTCGTGGCGACGTCACCGCCGGCCAGCGGGCCTCCGTAGGCGGTCTGCGCGGCGACCTTGTCGGTCGCGTACTGCACCGCGATGCGGCAGTGGACGTTGTCCAGCGGCTTGACGTGGACGTTCAGCGACATGAACCGCAGGAAGCCCTGGACGGGGTTGTCCACGTACGGCTTCTGGGCGTCCGCCAGGACCTTCGGCTGGGTGCCGGACTGCACGCCGACGCCGGAGATGTCCATGTCCAGCGTGCCCGCGAGCAGGCGCTGGTCGATGTCGTCCGCGTTCTGCTTGAGCTGGACCTCGATCTTGTCGGGCAGCGCCTTGCGGAGCGGGTCCGTGCTCTGGTTCCAGTTCGGGTTCCGCGACAGCGTCATGGACTTGCCGCGGGTGTAGTTGTCGACCTTGTACGGGCCGCTGGAGACGATCGCGGTCTCGTACTTCGTGCCGGTGTCCTTGGCCTTCGGCACGGGCATGGTCTGCGACATCGCGACCAGGTAGTCGAACTCGGAGAACGGCGTGTTCAGGTGGAACACGATCGTCTGGTCGTCGGGGGTCTCGATCGACTTGAGGCCCTCGTCGCTCTTGTCCTCGTACGGGCCCTTGTAGGGGGGCTTGTTGTCGACGAGGTACTGCTTGAAGTACTTCGGACCGAGCTGCAGCTCCTTGGTGTAGTTGCTGCGCTCGACCGCGTACTTCACGTCCTTGGACGTGACGGTGGTGCCGTCGTCGAACTTGACGCCGGTACGCAGCTTGTACGTCCAGGTCTTGCCGCCGTCACTGGGCGTGCCCAGGTCGGTGGCGAGGTCCGGGACGACCTCCAGGCTCTCCTTGCCCGCGGCCGGCTTGAAGGTGGTCAGCCCCCGGCCGTACAGGCGCGCGAAGTTCTGCGAGAAGGCGTAGTAGGTGTTGCCGGGGTCGGGCGAGTCCCAGTCGTCGGAGCTGGCGAGCTTGAGCGTCCCGCCCTTCTTGTCCGACTTGTTGACCACCTCGTTGACCCCGGCGTTGTAGCCGGGGCCGCTCCCCGAGCTTCCCGACTCGCCGCCGCCGCAGGCGGCCAGCCCCGCGGCCGCGACCACACCGGCCGCGAAGACCGCGATCGGTCTCATTTTGTTCATGTGCAGGCGCACCCCTTCAATTAGACGGGTCGGATGAACCCGAGTCACTTGGCCCGAGGGTCGAGAGCGTCCCGCAGCCCGTCACCGAACAGGTTGAAGGCGAGGACGGTGATGAAGATCGCCATACCGGGGATGATCATGTACATCGGGTCCGAGGCGTAGATCGGCACGGCCAGCGTGAGCATGTTGCCCCACGACGGCGCCGGCGGGATCACTCCGACGCCGAGGAACGACAGCGCCGCCTCGAACAGGATGTTGGTCGGGATCAGCAGGGTCGAGTAGACCAGGATCGGCGCGACCAGGTTCGGCAGGACTTCCTTGAACAGCACATAGGAGCTCCGGGCGCCCATGCTGCGCGCCGCGTCGACGAACTCGCGCTCGCGCAGCGAAAGCGTCTGCCCCCGGATGATGCGGCCGATGTACGGCCAGTTGAAGAACCCGATCACGAAGATCAGCACCGAGACCCGCAGCCCGTTGCCGTTCAGCCCGAACGAGCCGTCCGACACGACGCCCACCAGCGCGATCGCGAACAGCAGCAGCGGGAACGCCAGGAAGGCGTCCATCGCGCGGCTGATCAGGTAGTCGACCCAGCCGCCGAAGTAGCCGGCGGTGATGCCCATGACCGTCCCGATGACCACCGACAGCAGCGTCGCCAGGAACGACACCAGCAGCGAGATCCGGGCGCCGTGCACGATGCGGGCCAGCATGTCGCGGCCGGAGCCGGGCTCGACGCCGAGCCAGTGGTCGCCGCTGATGCCCGAGTGCCAGAAGCCCGTCTTGGGCCGGTTGTAGGTCGGGTCGATCAGGTTCTGGTGGTACTTGAGCGGGTCCTGGACGAAGTAGGGGCCGAAGATCGCGAGCAGGATGAGCAGGATGACCACGACGGCGCCGGTCAGCGCGACCTTGTCGCGCTTCAGCCTGATCCAGGCGATCTGACCGAGGGAGCGTCCCTGGATCTTCTTGCTGTCGACACCGGCGAGGACCGATTCCGGCTGCGCCTCGGTGTCGGACCCGGTCACCTCAATGGGTGCGGCCACGCTCCATACCTCCTACCGTCCGGCCACTGGTTCGGCCATGCCGCCGGCGCCCGGCCGGCGGCCGCGGAGATCATCCGCTGCCCCCGTGCCCGTTACGCCGCGTTTGCTGAAGGGAAACGTAGTCCTTCGGGCACGACTGTCCATCCGTGAAGCGAGCTTCGCCAGTACCCGTATCTGACTTGTGATCTCGTCGTCATCTGGGGCACACGCGCCTGAACGCCTATTCCGACAAATCGCCCGAATAGTACGTTCACCACCAGCGGGGCAGGCAACTCGGGGGCCGCCGGGCACGGCAAGCTTTACCGTACTGAGTCCGTTCTGAGACCGATTCTCCGCAGGTCAGCCACTTCGGGCACAGAATACGGCGGGCCGGGGCGCCCCCCGGCCACCTCGGGGACGCCCCGGCCCGCCGCTCGCTTCGCGCGGTGCCGGGCGGTCTCGCTCGGGAGACGCCTCAGGAGATGCCGCGGTCGCGCAGGATCCGCTCGATCTCCGCCATCTCCGGGTCGCCGCCGCCCTGGGCGGGCCCCTCCACGGCGCCCTTCGGCTTGGCGCCGCGGCCCGCGGACCTCCGGCCGCCCTCCCCGGCGGCCTTCCCGCCGGACCTGCCGGCCGCCTTGCCGCCCGGCGCGTCCGCGCGGCGGCTCAGCATCGCCCCGGACGCCATGTACAGCAGCACGGCGAGGCCGGCCACGGCGACGCCCGCCCACTTCACCGGGCTGAACGCCAGGTCGACGAAGAACTCCGTCACCCCCGTCATCGCCGCGGCGAGCGGCACCAGGGACAGCGCGGCGCCGCGCAGGCCGGTGGCCGCGCCCCGGCGGCGGTAGACGCCCCAGCTGATCACCAGCCCGGCCAGGGTGACCCCGAGGCTGATCGCGAAAATGACTGCGTCGCTCATGCCGGCCCCTCACTCCGTACGGCGCTGCTCCGGTGCCCCACGTGCCGCCGCGTGCTCCTCACGCGAGGGCGCTTTCCTCCATGCTCACACGCCGGACGCCGATCCTGCTCCTCCCGGCGGACGGTTTTGCGGCCGGGCCGATCTCCTCCTCCGGCGTGACCCCTCCCCCGCGGGCACCCCGCGGGTATCAGCCCGCGGGTATGAGGGAGCACAGCATGGCCAGGTCGACCTCGCGCAGCGAGGCCACGACGGTGCGGCCCGGCGCGGGCGGGATCGGCAGGACGCCCGGTACCGCCACGGCGGCGCAGCCCGCCGCCTCCGCGGCCGCGACGCCGTTCGGCGAGTCCTCCAGCACGACGCAGCGGGCCGGGTCGGCGCCCAGCCGCGCGGCGGCGGTCAGGTACGGCTCGGGGTCGGGCTTGGTGCGGGCCACCTCGTCGCCGGCGACGCTGAGCGCGAAGTGCTCGCGGCCGACGGCGTCCAGCACCGGCTCGATCAGCCTGCGGTGGCTGGAGGACACCAGCGCGGCCGGGACGCCGGCGGCGCGCACCTCCGCGAGCAGCTCCTTGGCGCCGGGCATCATCGGGACGCAGGCGGTGAGGCGCTCGGCCATGCCGTCCAGCATCCGCCGCCCGACCTCGCCGGGGTCGGCGTCGGCGCCGGTCAGCTCCAGCATGTAGCCGACGGCGACGGACAGGGAGCCGCCGACGAGCTTCTCCTGGTGGGCCGGGCTCCACTCGCCGCCGAGCCACGCCATCACCTCGGACTCGACCTCCAGCCAGAGGCGCTCGGAGTCGATGAGCAGGCCGTCCATGTCGAAGAGCACGGCCTGCAGGCCGTGGGAGGGGGTGCACATGTAACCCCACCATAACCGGGAGGTCGCGGGCCGCTCCCGGGCGTCCGCACGCGGACGCCGCACCGCCCTCGCGCACGGCCCCCCGGGGAGACGGCTCTTCTTGGACGGGGTGTGCAAAGAGACGGTGACGGATGGGTCACCGGACCGATACCGTGCCACCAGTGACTACCAACGGGTAAGGAACGGCATGAGCGCGTACCGCATCATCCTCGTCGGCACCGACGGCTCGGACTCCTCGTTCCGCGCGGTGGACCGGGCCGCGCAGCTGGCCGCCGCCACCGGCGCGACCCTCCTGCTCGCCTCGGCCTACAGCCCGATGCCGGAGCGCGAGCGCGCCAGCGCCGCCGACCGGCTCGGCGACCTGGCGTACAAGGTGCAGGGCTCCACGCCCGCCGACGACGCGCTGCGGGCGGCCCGCGAGCGGGCGGTCGCGGCGGGCGCCACCGACATCGAGCAGGTCGCCGTCGAGGGCGACCCGGTGGACGTCCTCGCCAAGCTCACCAAGGAACGCGAGGCCGACCTCGTCGTCGTCGGGAACCGGGGCCTGAACAGCCTCGCCGGCCGCATCCTCGGGTCCGTCCCGGCGAACCTGTCGCACCGGTCCCCCTGCGACGTGCTGATCGTCCACACCACACCGAAGGGCAAGTGACCCGCCGGCCCCGGGCGGCCGCGGGGCGGAGACCAGATTGTGATCCGGGTTCCGCCCCTGGCGTACGGCGCCGGGGTCTGGCTCGTGAGGGGTGGGGTAGGTCAGTGTCAGGACGTAGGCTGACAGCCACCGATCATGAGCGGGGCCCCCGACCCCGGGAATGGCGCCCCCGTCGGTGACGCTGTACCAGGGCGTCGGAAGGAGGCAGCGCGTGGTCGAGCTCGAAAGCGTGCCGGAACTCGTGGATCCGGTGCTCGTGGCCGCCTTTGAGGGGTGGAACGACGCCGGGGAGGCCGCCAGCGGGGTGATCGCGCATCTGGAGTCGACCTGGGAAGCGGTGCCCATCGCCGAGCTCGATCCCGACGACTACTACGACTTCCAGGTCACCCGCCCGATCGTGGAGATGGCCGACGGGGAGACCCGCGGGATCACCTGGCCGACGACGCGGGTGTCGTGGGCGCGGCTGCCGAGCGGCAAGGACGTGGTGCTGCTGCACGGCATCGAGCCGAACATGCGGTGGCGGTCGTTCTGCCGCGAGCTGGTCGGGCTGATGCTGGAGCTCGGCATCCGCAACGTCGTGCTGCTGGGCGCGCTGCTGGCCGACGCGCCGCACACCAGGCCGGTGCCCGTCACCGGCGCCGCGTCGGAGGCGGGGCTGGTCAGCACGCTGCACCTGGAACCGGCCCGCTACGAGGGCCCCACCGGGATCCTCGGGGTGCTGCAGGACGCGTGCGCCAAGGCCGACCTCGACACGGTGTCGCTGTGGGCGGCGGTCCCGCACTACGTGGCGCAGCCGCCGTCGCCGAAGGCGACGCTGGCGCTGCTGCGCCGCGTCGAGGACCTCCTCGACGTGACCGTCCCGCTCGGTGAGCTGCCGGAGGAGGCGCGCGCCTGGGAGCACGGCGTGAACGAGCTCGCCGAGGAGGACTCCGAGGTCGCCGAGTACGTCCGGACGCTGGAGGAGCAGAAGGACGCGACCGAGCTGCCGGAGGCCAGCGGCGACGCCATCGCCCGCGAGTTCGAGCGCTATCTGCGGCGCCGCGACCCGGGGCGGGGCCCGGCGTAGCGTTACACTCGGCCGCGTCCCGTTTCTCGGTGATGGCCCGCGCACGCCGCGAAGTGCGCCGATCATGATGTCTTTCCTTCTGGAGGGCGGTAGCGCCCCGCGCCGGTGAGCGCCCGGACGCGCGGCGGGCGCGCGGGCGGCCCGGCGATCCGGGTCCGCCCCGAGCGCGAGCTGCGCCGGCAGCGCCGCCGCCGCTCCCATTCCTGCTGGGACCATCTCATCGCCGCGCCGCTGTGGCCGCTGTACGGCGCGAACCTGGGGACGCTGCTGCGCACCTGCGACGCTGTCGGCGCGTGCCTGGCGGTGCCGCGGTACCCGTGGGTGCCCGAGGCGCTCGAACGCGGCAACACGCTGCGGCGGCCCGCCTGCGTCCACTGGGTGGGCGACCCGCTCGGCTGGCTGGAGCGGCAGCGGGAGGCCGGCTCCCGGGTCGTCGGGGTGGAGCTGGCGGACGAGGCGGTGCGGCTCGCCGACCTGCCCGCCGCGCGGGTCCGGACGGTCGCCGTGCTGGGGCACGAGCGGACCGGCATCCCGGCGGAGGCGCTCGACCTGCTGGACCTGGCCGTGGAGATCCCCATGGTGGGCGGCGGCAGCAGCCTGAATGTCGCGGTCGCCGGGTCGCTCGTCCTCTACAAGCTCGCCGGGCTGCTGTGACGGGTCACAGGGCGACGCCGAGGAGCGCGTCGGCGACGGCCGCGGCCTGGGCGGGGGCCCGGTCGTCGGTGCCGTCGTGGGCGGCCCAGTCGTCCACGGCGGCGAGGGCGGCGGGGGCGTCCAGGTCGTCGGCGAGGTGGCCGCGGACCGCGGCGGCCAGCGGCGCGGCGGGCGGCCCGGAGGGGCGGGCGGCCGCGGCCCGCCAGCGGGCGAGGCGGGCCGCGGCCGCGTCGAGGTCGCGGTCCGTCCATTCCCAGTCGGCGCGGTAGTGGTGGGCGAGCAGCGCCAGCCGGATCGCCATCGGGTCGGCGCCCGCCTCGCGCAGCTTCGACACGAACACCAGGTTGCCGCGGGACTTCGACATCTTCTCGCCGTCGAGGCCGACCATGCCGGCGTGGACGTAGGCGCGGGCGTGCGGGCGCTCGCCGGTGGCGACCTGGGCGTGCGAGGCGCTCATCTCGTGGTGCGGGAAGGCGAGGTCGGAGCCGCCGCCCTCCACGTCGAACGCCATGCCGAGGTATTCGACGGAGATCGCGGAGCATTCGACGTGCCAGCCGGGGCGGCCCTCGCCGAACGGCGAGTCCCAGCCGGGCTCGCCGGGGCGGCGCGCCATCCACAGCAGCGGGTCGAGGGGGTCGCGCTTGCCGGCGCGGCCGGGGTCGCCGCCGCGCTCGGCGAACAGCGCCGCCATCTGCTCGCGGTCTAGGCGGCTGACGGTGCCGAAGGCGGGGTCGGACGCGACGGGGAAGTAGACGTCGCCGTCGACGGCGTAGGCGGCGTCGCGGCCGCGCAGCTTCTCGATCATCTCGACGACGAGCGGGATCGCCTCGACCGCGCCGATGTACCGGTCGGGCGGCAGGATCCGCAGCGCGGTCATGTCCTCGCGGAACAGCTGGATCTCGCGGTCGGCGAGGGCGCGCCAGTCCTCGCCGGTGTCGCGGGCGCGTTCCAGGAGCGGGTCGTCGACGTCGGTGGCGTTCTGCACGTACAGGACGCGGTGCCCGAGGTCGCGCCAGACGCGGTTGACGAGGTCGAACGCGAGGTAGGTGTTGGCGTGGCCGAGGTGGGTGGCGTCGTAGGGGGTGATGCCGCACACGTACATCCGGGCGGTGTCGCCGGGGGCGGTGGGGCGCGCCGTGCCCGTCGCGGTGTCGTGGAGGGCGAGCGGACGGTCGGCGGCGGGCAGGCCCGCGTCGTGCAGGCTGGGGACTTCGGAGGCGGGCCACGATCGCATACCGAAAGCTTATCCATGCCCAGGCAGCGGCTTTACTCCGAGATCATCGCGGGCCTCCCCGTGCGCCCGGTCAGCTGAGGCGGACGCGGGGGTCGAGGACGGCGTAGCCGATGTCGACGAGCAGGTTCGCGACGGTGACCGAGAACGTCACCAGCAGCGTCACCCCGATGATCACCGGGGCGTCGCCGTCCGCGATGGACTGGTACACCAGCTGGCCGACGCCCTGCAGCCCGAACACCTTCTCGGTGACGATCGTGGAGCCGATGAGGGCGCCGAGGTCGATGCCGAGCTGGGTGACGACCGGGGTCAGCGCCGCCCGCAGCGCGTGCCCGCCGACGACGCGGCGCTCCGGGAGGCCCTTGGCGCGGGCCGTGCGGACGTAGTCCTCGTCCAGCACGTCCAGCATCGCCGCGCGGGTGAGGCGCGTGTAGGCGGCCATCATGAGGAACGCCAGCGCGAAGCACGGCAGGACCATGCGGCGCAGGAAGTGCTCCTGCAGGGGCGGGCCCGCCTCGAACAGGTGCACGCCGCCGGCGCCGAGCCCGGCGGTGAACAGCGACAGCAGCGCCAGCGCCATCACGAACGGCGGCGTGGACAGGCCGGCGAGGACGAACACGGTGACGGCCCGGTCCCACGGGCCCCGCGCCCGGGACGCGCCGGTGACGCCGGTGGCCACGCCGCCGGCGAACCACAGGACCGCCGCGCCGGACACCAGGCACAGGGTGGTGGGGAGCCGGGCGCCGATCAGCGCGGTGACGGGCGTGCCGTTGACGTAGGACTCGCCGAGGTCGCCGCGCGGCAGCCGGGAGAGGAACCGCCAGTACTGCACGAGGAGGGGCCGGTCGAGGCCGAGGTTGCGGCGGATCTGCTCCAGCGTGCCGGCGTCGGCGCGGGGCCCGCCGATGAGGCGCTCCACCGGGACGGGCGAGACCCGCAGGACCAGGAACGTCAGGGTGGCCACCAGCCACAGCACGGCGGCCGCGTACAGCAGGCGGCGGACGGCGAAGCGCGCCACGGCCGTCACCTCCCGGCGGCGCGGCCGCCGCGCGGGTCGAGGGCGTTGCGGACGCCGTCGCCGAGCAGGTTGAACGCCAGCGTGGTGGCCAGCAGCAGGGCGCCGGGGACGGCGAGCAGCCACCAGGCGGTGCGGAACACCTCGCCGCCCTCGCCGAGCATCGACCCCCAGCTCGGCATCGGCGGCCGGATCCCGACGCCGAGGAACGACAGGGTCGCCTCCGACACGATCGAGGCGGGGACGAGCAGCGAGGTCAGCACGGTGATGGGGGCGGCGAGGTTAGGCAGCACCTCGGTGGCCATGATGCGGGCGTCGGACGCGCCTAAGGCGCGGGCCGCCTCGATGAACTGCTGCTGCCGCAGCGCCAGCACCTGCCCGCGGATCGTGCGGCCGTAGGCGGCGAACGAGAAGAACGCGATGACGAGGACCGTCATGGCGAGGCTCGCGGGGGGCGAGGAGATCTGGAACGTGGCCGCCAGCATGATCGCGACGAGCAGGTAGGGCAGCGCGAGGACCATGTCCATCAGCCGGGACAGCAGGGCGTCCAGCGCGCCGCCGGCGAACCCGGCGAGGGTGCCGGCGACGGTCCCGGCGGCGGAGGCGAGCGCGGCCGCGCCGATCCCGGCGGTCAGCGAGACGCGCGTGCCGTAGGCGGCGCGGACCAGGACGTCGCGGCCGAGCTGGTCGGCGCCGAGCGGGAACTCGGCGCCGGGGCCGCGGGGCCGGCCGCCGGCGTCCAGCCCGGTCCGCGGGAACGTCGCGTCGTAGGGGTGGCCGGTGAGGTGCGCCCACAGCGGGGCGAGCGCCGCGAACGCCGTGATCAGCAGTAGCACGGCGAGGGACGCGACGGCGGGCCGGTCGCGGCGGAACCGGTCCCACGCGAGCCGGGACGGGCTGCGGCTCTGCACCGGCCGCGGCGGCGCCGCGGCGGGCGGGTTCCGCGTCTCGAGCCCGGCGTAGCCGGTCATGAGAACGTGACCTGGTTGAGGTCGTAGGCGCGGTACTGCGGCATGTAGCGGGCGCCGTGGACGCGGGCGGAGTGGAAGACCGGGGTCCGCTGGTTGACGAGCGGCACGACGGCGGCGTCCTCCATGATGCGGTGGTCGGCCTGCGCCCAGTAGCCGGCGGCGGCGTCGGCGTCGCGGGCGTCGAGCGCGTGGTCGATGAGCCGGTTGACCTCGGGGTCGTTGAAGCCGCCGTAGTCGCTGGAGTTGGGGCCGTAGTGGCGCCCGTCGAACAGCGGGACGATGGTGGCGCGGCCGTTGTTGCCGTACCAGTCGGGCACCCAGCCGGGCACGGCGATGTCCCATTTCCCGGCGCGGGCCCGCGCGGGGGTGACGAGGGTGGTGCGGTAGAAGGCGCCATCGGTGTCGGGTTCGAGCTCGGCGCGGATGCCGCAGGCGGCCAGGTCTCCGGTGACGGACCGGGCGATCTGCGGGTGGTCGCCGCTGAGCCGGTAGGGGAACTTCAGCGTCAGCCCGTGCGGGTACCCGGCTCCGGCGAGCAGGTTCCTGCATTTGCCGGGGTCTCCCCTGCCGGACGGCGGGTACAGGGCGAACTCCTGGTGGCCGATGCTGTGCGGCGGGATGACCTGGTTCAGGATCTCGGCGATGTCGGGGCCGCCGAAGATGCGCACGATCGCGGCCTTGTCGACGGCGTAGCTGATCGCCCGCCGGACGTCCGTCCGGCCGAGCGCGCCCCGGTTGCGGGGGCTGAGGGTGTTGAAGACCAGGTAGGGGTCGAGCGCCGACCCCTCCATGATCGCGAAGTCGGGGTCGTCGCGCAGTTCGGGGATCTTCGCGGCCGGGACGGGCTGGTCCCAGGAGAGGTCGGCGGCGCCGCTCTCCAGCAGCCGCTGCACCTCGTCGGGCGACTGGTGGCCGAGGGAGATCTCGATGCGGTCGGGGTTCTGCTCGCGGATCGGGTCGGACCCGGCTCGCCAGGTCGGGTTCTTCTCCAGGACGTACGCCTTGCCGGGAGTGTAGGAGGCGATCTGGTAGGGGCCGTCGGAGATGGTGTGCCGCCGGAACGCGGGGCTGTCGGGGATGTAGCGGTCGTACTCGGCGGGCGCCGCCGCCGCGAACTCCAGCGCGAGGAGGCTGGTGAAGTCGCTCGCGGGCCGGTTCAGCCGGATCACGAGGGTCCGCGCGTCCCTGGCGACCAGGCCGGGGACCTTCGCGGTGCGCCGGTACCGGGCCATCGCCGCGGCGCTGCGCGGGTCGACGCGGGCGTACCCGGCGCAGAACTCCGCCATCCCGGCGATGGTCTCGATGTAGTACGCCTTGGCGCCCGACGGGAGGGCCGGGTTGCAGGTCCGCTCGATGCCGCGCACGAAGTCGGCGGCGGTGACCTCCCGGGGCGGGCTGGTGTTCCACAGCACGCCGCCGCGCAGCCTGATCGTGTAGGTGAGGCCGTCCCGGCTGAGGCCGCCGTTGCGGACGGTGGGGATTTCCGCCGCCACGTCGGGCCGGACGGTGACGGCCTCCTGGAAGTCGTTGGACGCCCGGTACCCGAACAGCGTCCGGGCGAACTGGTGGACGAGCAGCCCGCCCCAGGTGGTGTACACGCTCGCGGTGTCGAGGTGGTCGACGTCGGACGCCCCGGCGACCCGCAGCGTGCCGCCGGTGACGCCCCGGTCCTCTCCTCCGCAGCCCGCCGCCAGCAGCACCGCTGCGAGACACGCCACCACCGAAGATCGCATTAAGTAGTCAATTTAGCACCCAGGGTCATGCCGCCGCAGCCGCAAACCGGGACTACAGCACCCGGGTCCAGGCGCCCTCCTCGCCCGGGGCGGCGGAGAAGTCGTACCGGACGCGGTCCCCCAGCGCGACGAGGCTCACCGACGTGGTCCCCCACACCCGCCCGTCGCCGAGGTCCAGCAGCGGCAGCAGCGCCCTGTGGTCGGCGCGGGGCAGCCCGTCCCCGTTCAGCAGCGGCAGCCACGCCCCCCAGGCCGACTCGACCGGCCCGTCCCCGGGCTCGGGCCGCGGCGCGGCCGCCAGCCGCGGCCGGAAGTACGCCAGCCGCGCCGCCATGTAGGCGTCCTCGGTCTCCCCTTCCATCTGCCCCTCGCCCTCCAGCCCGCTGTTGACGATCATGTGCAGCCCGGGCCCGAGCTCCCGCTCGCTGAGCGCCTCCCCGTCCCAGCTCCACAGCCGCACCCGGTCGGGCTCGGCCCCGACGAGATGGAACGGGTCGAAGACGGCGAGATCCAATTCCCCCAGCTTGCCCTCCGCCGCGACCCGCAGCGGCAGTTCCCCCCGCGACGCGCGCGCGGCCTCCGGCGCCATCCGCCCGCGCCCGTTGAGCACGACCGCCACCCGCGGCGCCTCCGGCTCGACCGCGAGCCACGTCCCCCCGGCCCGCAGGTCGCGCCCCCCGACGACCCCGGGCCGATCAGCCCAGTGCCGCCCGGGCCCGACCCACTCCCGGGCGACGAACTCGTCCCGCACCCCCACCACGAGCACGGGCACAGAAGAGGAGGGCTCCACACTGACGACCGCGGTACACACCCCCCAATTCCAACACCCCGCCCATTTCCCCCCACCCCCGGGTCCACCACGCCCCCCGCAGCCGCCCTAGGACGAGCACAATTCACACCCTCTCGGACCAGACCCGGGCCGCAGCGCAGACCGAAGCAACCACCACGGGCAGGCACACGCAGCGGCCATCCCCGCCAAACCGGGCGACCGCAGCAACACGTCACAAACCCGCACGGTCGCAACAACCCACACCGCGGCGTGAGGATCGACGGGCTCACTGACAGGGGCTCCAGAGGCGCCCACACGACTGCGGACGCCTCTCGGATGAGCACAATTCACACCCTCTTGGACCAGACCCGCGCCGTGACCACCGACCGAAGC
>NZ_JBIQHY010000124.1:0-20232 GCF_044508335.1 Actinomadura sp. | reverse complement strand
ACCCACCGCGCCGAACCCCGCTCCCGCAGGCCCCGGCTCCGGGGCAACCCTTCTACTTTATCCGAATCGCCCCGTTTGTCCAACTCTGGGGCGCTTCGGCCTCATACATCCCAATCGATGGAGACAGTGCTCCACCGAGGTGGTCTGTTAGAGGATCCCCGCCGGGCCCGGCCGCCTTGATCGGCGTCCCGCTCTCCCGTGGGGCGAGTAGAACAGTAGATCCACTCGCCAGGGGCGTCAAATCGACCACGCGGGACAACAAACCGCAGGTCAGATAATGTTTTCGGACCCCAGAGCGTGCCCTCTACGCGCCCTCGTAACCGCACTGTGACGTGTATCTACCGAAGCTTGCACGCCTCATGGCTACCGCCCGCCGGGCACAGGCCCGGGCGGGCGGTAGCAGGACGGCTCAGGACGCGGTCACCTCGACGCCGCCCACGTTCCGCTTACCCCGCCGCAGGACGAGGAAGCGGCCGTGGAGCAGGTCGCCGGCGGCCGGCACGGCGTCTTCCGACGCGACCTTGGCGTTGTTGAGGTAGGCGCCGCCCTGGGCGATGGCGCGCCGCGCCTCGGACTTGCTCTTGCACAGCCCGGACGCCGTCAGCAGGTCGACCACGGTCGGCAGGTCCCCCGGCGGCACCGTCGCGCGGGGCACCTCGGCCAGCGCGGCCCGCAGAGTCCGCTCGTCGAGCTCCTCCAGGGCGCCCTGCCCGAACAGCGCGCGGGAGGCCGCCACGACGCGGGCGGTCTCGTCGGCGCCGTGCACGAGCGTGGTCAGCTCCTCCGCCAGCGCCCGCTGGGGGGCGCGTGCGGCCGGACGGTCCGCGCCCTGCTTGACCAGGTCCTCGATCTCCTCCCGCGAACGGAAGCTGAAGACCTTGAGGAAGTTCTCCACGTCCCGGTCGTCGGCGTTGATCCAGAACTGGTAGAACGCGTACGGCGAGGTCAGCTCGGGGTCGAGCCAGTAGGTCTCGCCGCCCGCGGTCTTGCCGAACTTCGAGCCGTCCGCCTTCGTGAGCAGCGGCGTGGTCAGCGCGTGCGCGGTGCCGCCCTCGGCGCGCCGGATCAGGTCGACCCCGGCGGTGAGGTTGCCCCACTGGTCGCTGCCGCCCGTCTGGAGCCTGCACCCGTAGCGCCGGTACAGCTCCAGGAAGTCCATCGACTGGAGCAGGACGTAGCTGAACTCGGTGTAGCTCATGCCCGTCGATTCGAGCCGGGCCTTGACGGTCTCGCGGGCCAGCATCCGGTTGACCGGGAAGTGCTTGCCGATGTCGCGCAGGAACTCGATGACGGTCATGGGGCCGGTCCAGTCGAGGTTGCTGACCATCGTGGCGCCGGTCGGCCCGTCGTTGAAGTCGAGGAACTTCGACACCTGGCCGTGGATCCGCTCGACCCAGCCCGCGACGGTCTCCTCGGAGTTCAGGGCGCGTTCGGCGCTCTTCCCGCTGGGGTCGCCGATCAGGCCGGTGGCGCCGCCGACGAGGCCGATGGGCCGGTGCCCGGCCTGCTGGAAGCGCCGCAGCGTGAGGATCTGCATCAGGTTGCCGAGGTGCAGCGACGGCGCCGTCGGGTCGAACCCGCAATAGAGGGTGACCGGTCCCGCGGCGAGCAGCGCCCGCAGTTCGTCCAGGTCGGTGGACTGCGCGATCAGGCCGCGCCACGCGAGATCATCCAGGATGTCGGTCACGGTCTCCCTCGTCTCCGGCTTGCTTCCGTGCACCCACCAGACTGCCCCGGCGGGTTCGTGTCACGCCAACGATATTCAACGTCCGCCCGCGGTGCGGGCAGCGGGAACGAACGTCCCGGTGCGGGCGGAGTACCGATCGGTAGTAGGTTCGTGCACCGGAATCCGAGCGGCACGGCGTTCCGGCGTGCCCGAGGGCAGGGGGACTCGCGAGTGCGTGCGCGGTTCTGGGCTTTTCAGCCCCCGACCCGGGTCTTCCGCAGGAGGACGACCACGCACGGTGACCGGTCGCTTTCCGCCGCCCCGCGCCGACGGGATGCCACCTGCCTGCTCGCCATCGTCCTCTCGCCCGTCCTGGCCGCCGGGGCCGGGTGCGACCTGCCCGGGGACTCCGGGCCGTCCGCGCCGCCGCGCCGGGTCGAGAAGAAGGCGGCGAACCCTCCGCCGGGCCTGCCCGCGTCGTTCACCGCCGGCCAGCGGCTCGATTGGTCGGACTGCCCGGAGTCGTCCGGGGCCCGGGGCGACGGCTGGGAATGCGCCACGATGAAGGCCCCGCTGGACTACCGGCGGCCGGGCCGCGACACGATCGACGTCGCCATGATCCGGAAGAGGCACACGGGACCGGAGCGGAAGCGGATCGGTTCGCTCCTGCTCAACTTCGGGGGTCCCGGCCAGTCCGGCATCATCGGGCTCCCCGTTTTCGCGGACGATTACGAGGCGCTGAACGAGCGCTACGACCTGGTCTCCTTCGACCCGCGGGGCGTCCGCGGGACCGCCCCCGTGAGGTGCGGGAAGGACGAGTTCGAAGGCGCCGACGGCTGCAAGAAGTACTCCGGCCGGGTCCTGCCGTACGTCGGCACCTCGCAGACGGCGCGCGACCTCGACCTGATGCGCTACCTCCTCGGGGACGAGAAGCTGCACTACTTCGGGGTCTCCTACGGCACCGCGCTGGGCGGCGTCTACGCCCACCACTTCCCGGAGAACGTGGGGAGGGTCGTGCTCGAAGCCCCGGTCGACCCGGCGCTGAACCGGCTGGAGGCCGAGATCAGCGGGGCCGAGGCCGTGCAGCTGGCCTTCGACCGCTTCGCCGCGCACTGCGCACGCGCCTACGGCGACTGCCCGCTCGGCCGCGACCCGGCGCAGGCCGGCCGGCGCGTCATCGAACTGCTGAAGCGGCTCAAGAAGAAGCCCGCGCCCACGGGCGGCGACGAGAAGCTCGACGACAGCCTCGCCGCCCGCGCCATCGGGAACTACCTGGACCTCGGCGAGGAGGGCTGGAGGCCCCTGGTGGAGGCGCTCAGAGAGGTCATGGAGCGGGGCGGCGGCGGCAAGCTGCTGGACAAGGCGTACGACCACGGCCCCAAGAGACGCGCGGCGGGCACCGGGGCCGGCGCCCGCGGCCGGGTCTCCGACAGCGGCAGCACGTCCGCCTTCGTCGCGATCACCTGCGCCGACTCCAGCGTGCGCCCCGGCTTCGCCGCGGCCGAGCGGATGATCAAGCGGATCACCGCGGCCTCCCCCGTCTTCGGCGAGACCTGGTCCGGAGCGGTCTACCTCTGCTACGACTGGCCGTTCAAAGGCGAGAGCGCGACCTTCGACGTCAGCGCGGACGGCGCCGCCCCCATCCTGGTCGTCGCCAACACCGGCGACCCGACGACGCCGTACTCCGGCGCCGGGCACATGGTGGCGGAACTGGGCGCGGGGGTCGGCGTGCTGCTGACGGTGCGGGCCGAGGGCCACGGGTCCTACCCGCACATCCGCTGCGCGGCAAAGGCCGTCGACGCCTACCTGCTCGACGGCAGGACGCCTCCCGCCGCATGCGGGTGAACACCGCGTCCCGGACACCGCCGGTCGCCGGCGGCGCCCTCACCCCTCCGTCGTGATCTTCTTCCGCTGCTTCGGGACGTGCGGGCGGTACGGGGAGACGGTCGGGTCGCCGTCGATCCAGAACCGCCACGGGACGTCCTTGGCGGCGGCCACGCCGGTCCGCGGCCCGCTGCGGATCAGCCCGGGGTCGGCGGGCTTGCCTTCCAGGACGGTCATCTCCCCGCCGGGCGTGCACACGTCCAGGCCGTTCTGGTCGCGGGCGACGCCGAGCGCCTGGCAGAGCCGGGCCGGGCCGCGGGCCAGGTCGCGGACGGTCGAGCGGGGACGGCGCGCCCGGGCGAGATCCTCACCCGCGACGATCTCGCCCGCGCGGAGCAGCACCGCCATGGACGTCCCGTCCGGCCCGCACACCAGGTTCATGCAGAAGTGCATGCCGTAGGTGAAGTACACGTAGACGTGCCCCGGCGGCCCGAACATCACCGCGTTGCGCTCCGTCCGCCCTCGGTAGGCGTGGGACGCGGGGTCCAGAGGCCCCGCGTACGCCTCCACCTCCGTGAGCCGCGCGGCCACCTCCCCTTCGGGAGTGCGGTGCGAGATGACGTGCCCGAGCAGGGACGGCGCGACCTCGTCCACCGGGCCGTCGAAGAAGTCCCGTGGCAGCAGCGCTCCGTCCATCGCCTCACCGTGGTCTAGGGGTCGGTTCGTCCGCCCGGCCAGCCTAGGGGGTTCGCCGCGCCGGGCGCGCCGGGGTCAGGAGTCCGAGCCGGACGCCCAGGCGGCGTGCTCGTTGACCAGCGTGCGCAGCGCCTCGATCTGCTCGCGGACGCGGTCGGGGGCCGTCCCCCCGTAGGCCTTGCGGGACGCCAGGGCGCCCTGGACGTTCAGCACTTCGCGGACGTCCGGCGTCAGGTGCGGCGACACCTTGCCGAGCTCCTCGTCGGTGAGGTCGTCGAAGTCCTTGTCGTTGACCTGGCACCACACGACCAGGTGGCCGACGACCTCGTGCGCGTCGCGGAACGCCACGCCGCGCCGGACGAGCAGCTCCGCGAGGTCGGTGGCGAGGGCGAAGCCGTCGGGGGCGAGGGCCTCCAGCCGCTCCGTGTTGACCCGCATCGTCGCGATGAGGCCGGACATGGCGGGCAGGACGAGCAGGAGGGTCTCGACGGCGTCGAACGCGCCCTCCTTGTCCTCCTGGAGGTCGCGGTTGTAGGTGAGCGGCAGGCCCTTGAGGGTGGTGAGCAGCCCGACGAGGTGCCCGATGAGGCGGCCCGCCTTGCCGCGCGCCAGCTCGGCGACGTCGGGGTTCTTCTTCTGCGGCATGATCGACGACCCGGTGGCGTAGGTGTCGTCCATCTCGATCCAGCGGAACTCCTGCGACGCCCAGAGGCAGATCTCCTCGCCGAGGCGCGACAGGTGGACGCCGATCAGCGCGGCGGCGAACAGGAACTCGGCGACGAAGTCGCGGTCGGCGACGGCGTCCATCGAGTTGGGCGCGGCGGAGTCGAAGCCGAGCTCGGCGGCGGTCGCCTGCGGGTCGAGCGGCAGCGACGAGCCGGCGAGCGCGCCGGAGCCGAGCGGGGACACCGCGGCGCGCCGGTCCCAGTCGCGCAGCCGGTCGATGTCGCGGGTCAGCGGCTGGACGTGCGCGAGGAGCTGGTGGGAGAACAGCACCGGCTGGGCGTGCTGCAGGTGCGTCATGCCGGGCGCGGCGACGCCGAGGTTGTGCTCGGCCTGCGCGATCAGCGCGGTCTCCAGCTCGACGAGCCGGGAGGTGATCTGGCGGACGTGGTCGCGCAGGTAGAGGCGCAGGTCGGTGGCGACCTGGTCGTTGCGGCTGCGACCGGCGCGCAGCTTGCCGCCGAGGGCGCCCAGGCGCTCCAGCAGGCCGCGCTCCAGGGCCGTGTGGACGTCCTCGTCGGCGACGGTGGGCCGGAACTCGCCGGACCTGCACGCCTCCTCCAGGTCGTCCAGGGCACCGATCATGCGTTCCAGCTCGTCGTCGGTGAGCAGCCCCGCCCGGTTGAGGACGCGGGCGTGCGCGCGCGAGCCCATCAGGTCGTAGGGGGCGAGCCGCCAGTCGAACTGGACGCTCACCGAGAGCCGCGCGAGCGCGTCCGACGGGCCGCCTTCGAACCGGCCGCCCCACAGCCGCGTCGGTGCCTTCGTCACGTGATTTCCTCGTCTTCCCACCGCTGATCGTTGTCGTTCCATCTCACCACGCCCCCGCCCGCCCCGCCGCAGCCGGGCATGCGTGCGCCGCGCGGTGACACCGGGCCCCCGGCGTCCCCGCGCGGGACACGGCGTCCGGCCCAGGTTACGGCGAACCGCCGGGCCGGGCGGCGGGCTTCGCCCCGCCGCCCGCTTCGCCGGCGACCGGACTCCTCACGTGTTCTGTCCGGAGTGCCCGGACTCCGGCTCAGCCCTCCAGGTCGCGGTCGCGCTTGGCGGCGATCTTGCTGGGCAGGCTCCACAGCTCGACGAAGCCCTTGGCGAGGCTCTGGTCGAAGGCGTCGCCGGTGTCGTAGGTCGCGAGGTCGTAGCTGTAGAGGGACGCGTCGCTGCGCCGGCCGGTGACGACGGCGCGGCCGCCGTGCAGGGTCATCCTGACCTCGCCCGACACGGCCTTCTGCGCGTCGGCGATGAACGCGTCCAGGGCGTCCTTCAGCGGCGAGAACCACAGCCCGTCGTACACCAGCTCGCCCCACCGCTGGTCGACGGACCGCTTGAAGCGGGCCAGGTCGCGCTCGACGGTGACGTTCTCCAGCTCCATGTGCGCGGTGATCAGCGCGATCGCGGCCGGGGCCTCGTAGACCTCGCGGCTCTTGATGCCGACGAGCCGGTCCTCGACCATGTCGATGCGGCCGACGCCCTGCGCGCCCGCGCGCCGGTTCAGCTCGGCGATGATCTGGTACGGGGTCAGCGGGCGGCCGTCCAGCGCGACCGGCACGCCGGACGCGAACGTGATGACGACCTCGTCGGCCTCGCGCGGCTCGGCGGGGTCGGCGGTGTAGTCGTAGACGTCCTCGATGGGGCCGTTCCAGATGTCCTCCAGGAACCCGGTCTCGACGGCGCGGCCCCACAGGTTCTGGTCGATGGAGTACGGCGACTTGGCCGACACGTCGATCGGGAGGCCCTTGTCCTCGGCGAACGCGATGGCCTTGTCGCGCGTCCAGGCGAAGTCGCGGGCGGGCGCGATGACCTTCAGCTCGGGCGCGAGGGCGGACAGGCCGGCCTCGAAGCGGACCTGGTCGTTGCCCTTGCCGGTGCACCCGTGCGAGACGGTGGTGCCGCCGAACTCCTTCGCGGCCGACACCAGGTGCTTGACGATCAGCGGCCGGGACAGCGCGGACAGCAGCGGGTAGCGGTCCATGTAGAGGGCGTTGGCCTGCATGGCGGGGACGCAGAAGTCCGCGGCGAACTCCTCCCTGGCGTCCACGACGACGGCCTCGGCCGCGCCGCAGGCGAGGGCCCGCTTGCGGATGGTGTCGAGGTCCTCGCCGCCCTGGCCGACGTCCACCGCGACGGCGATGACCTCCCCGCCGGTCTGCTCGGCGAGGTACGGGATGGCGACGGAGGTGTCCAGGCCCCCGGAGTACGCGAGTACGACGCGCTCGCTCATGGTCTTGGTCTCCTGTGCGAAAGTGTTCGGATTCGGAAGGCTGGGATGGGGGCCGCCGGGCGGCCCTAGCTTCGTCGCTCGCGCCCGCTGGTCAGCCTGAGGAGCCCTTGCGCGACGTCCTCCCCGCCGTCGGGGTCGCGGGCGATGACGAGGATCGAGTCGTCCCCCGCGACGGTTCCGAGGATCGACGGCCACTCGGCGTGGTCGATCGCCGAGGCCAGGTACTGGGCGGCCCCGGGCGGGGTCCGCACCATGACCAGGTTGGCCGACGCCTCGGCCGAGACGAGCAGCTCCGCGGCGAGCCGGGAGAGCCGTCCGGTGAAGGTCTCGGCGGCCCCGGTGCGGGCCCGCCGGATCCGCTCGCCGCCCTCTCCGGGGACGGCGTAGATCAGGCTGCCGTCGTCGGCGCGCAGCTTCACCGCGCCGATCTCGACCAGGTCGCGCGACAGCGTGGCCTGGGTGACGTCGACGCCCTCGTCCGCGAGGAGCTTCGCGAGCTCGCCCTGCGAGTGGACGGGGTACCGGGTCAGCAGCTCGATCACCCGGGCGTGCCGGGCGGCCTTGGTCATGGGGGTCGTCACCGGGACCGCTCCAGGAGCCAGACGAGCAGCGCCTTCTGGGCGTGCAGCCGGTTCTCCGCCTCGTCCCAGACCCGGCTCCGGGGGCCGTCCAGGACGGACGCGGCGATCTCCTTGCCGCGGTAGGCGGGCAGGCAGTGCAGGACGACCGCCGAGGGGTCGGCGAGGGCGAGCAGGTCCTCGCCGACCGCGTAGGGCTCGTAGAGGGAGGTGTCCTTGCCGTCCTGGCCCATCGACACCCACGTGTCGGTGGCGAGGACGTCGGCTCCGGCGGCGGCCTTGGCGGCGTCGTCGGTGACGGTCACCGACCCGCCGGTCGCCGCGGCGATCTCGGCGGCGCGGGCGGCGACGGCCGGGTCCGGCGGCTGGGACGCGGGCGCGCCGACGCGGACGTGCATGCCGGCGGTGGCGCAGCCGAGCAGGTAGGAGTGCGCCATGTTGTTGGCGCCGTCGCCGAGGTAGGCGAGGGTGACGCCGGCGAGGCCGCCCTTCGCCTCCCGGACGGTCTGCAGGTCGGCGAGGACCTGGCAGGGGTGGAACTCGTCGGTGAGGGCGTTGACGACCGGGACGGCGGTGCCGGCGGCCATCTCCTCGATGCGCTCCTGCCCGGCGGTCCGCCACACGATGGCGCTGACCTGCCGCTCCAGGACGCGGGCGGTGTCGGCGATCGTCTCGCCGCGGCCGAGCTGGCTCGTTCCCGCGTCCATGACGACGGGGTTGCCGCCGAGCTCGGCGATGCCGACGGTGAAGGACAGCCGGGTCCGGGTGGACGGCTTGTCGAACAGGACGGCGACCGACCGCGGGCCTTCGAGGGGCCGGTGGGCGAACCGGTCCCTCTTGACCTCGGCGGCGAGGTCGAGGACCTCGGCCTGCTCGGCGGGCGCGAGGTCGTCGTCCCGGAGGAAGTGCCTGGCCATGGTCATCCCTCCTGCCCCGGGGAGGCGGCGTCGAGGATCGAGGGGAAGGCGCCGGTGAACGACCGGGCCTGCTCGGCGGTGAGGACGAGCGGCGGCGCGATCCGCAGCGCGTCCGGCTGCAGCGCGTTGACGAGGAAGCCCGCGTCGCGGGCGGCGGCCTCGACGGCGGCCGAGTGCGGGCCGGTGAGCACGGCGGCCCGCCACAGCCCGCGGCCCCGCACGCCCGCCAGCAGCGGGTGCTCGACGGCGCCGAGCCCGGCGGCCAGGGTCTCCCCCACCGCGACGGCGTTGGCGAGGAGGCCGTCCTTCTCGATGGTGTCGAGGACGGCGAGTGCGGCGGCGCAGGCGACCGGGTTCCCGCCGAACGTGCTGCCGTGGTCGCCCTTGGCGAACAGGTCGCCGTGCGGGCCGAACGCGATGCACGCGCCGATCGGCAGCCCGCCGCCGAGGCCCTTGGCCAGGGTCAGGACGTCCGGCTTGGCGTTCTCGTGCTCGAACGCGAACCAGGTGCCGGTCCGCCCGATGGCCGACTGGATCTCGTCGGCGACGAACAGCGCGCCCGTCGCGTCGCAGACCTCCCGGGCCGCCGTGAAGTACCCGTCCGGCGGGGGGACGACCCCGGCCTCGCCCTGCGTGGGCTCGAGGAACACCGCCGCGCAGTCCTCGTCCACCGCGGCCTTCAGCGCGTCGGCGTCACCGTAGGGGACGAACCGGACGTCGATGGCGAACGGCCCGAACGGCTCCCGGATCGACGCCTTGCCGGTCAGCGACAGCGCGCCCATGCTCCGGCCGTGGAACCCGTTCTCCGCGGCGACGAAGTACGTCCGCCCGTGCCGCTTGCCGTACTTGATGGCGAGCTTCAGCGCGCACTCGTTGGCCTCGGTGCCGCTGTTGGCGAGGAACACCCTCCCGTCGCCGCCCAGCAGCTCCCGCAGCCGCTCGGCCAGCAGCACCTCGGGCTCGTGCAGGAACAGGTTGGACGAGTGGGCCAGCGTCGCGGCCTGCGCCGCCACCGCCTCGACCAGGGCGGGGTGGGCGTGCCCGAGCGAGCTGACCGCGATCCCGGCGATCAGGTCGAGGTACTCGCGGCCGCCGGCGTCCCAGACCCGGCAGCCCTCGCCGCGCGCCAGCGCCACCGGCGGCACCCCGTAGTTCGGCATGAAGGCGGCCTCGAACCGGCTGCGCAGGTCGCTCATGCCGTCACCTCGGCGGGGGCGCCCGGGGGGCTGGGCAGCACCATGGTTCCGATCCCTTCGTCGGTGAAGATCTCCAGCAGCAGCGAGTGCGGGACGCGGCCGTCCAGCACGTGGGCCTGCGGGACGCCGCCGCGCACGGCCGCCAGGCAGGCCTCCATCTTCGGCGCCATCCCCGACGACAGGCCCGGCAGCAGGGCGGCCAGCTCGTCGGCGGTGAGGCTGTCGATCACGTCGTCGCCGTCGGGCCAGTTCGCGTAGAGCCCGTCGACGTCGGTGAGGACGACGAGCTTCGCCGCGTCCAGCGCGACGGCCAGCGCGGCGGCGGCGGTGTCGGCGTTGACGTTGTAGACCTCGCCGTCGTCGCCGCGCGCGACGCTGGACACGACCGGGACGCGGCCGTCGTCCAGCAGCGCCCGGACCGCGCCGACCTGCACCTCGACGATCTCGCCGACCTGGCCGATGTCGACCTTCTCGCCGTCCACGACCGCGTGCTTGCGCTCGGCGGTGAACAGGTTCGCGTCCTCGCCGGACATGCCGACCGCGAACGGGCCGTGCCGGTTGATGAGGCCGACGACGTCCCGCTGCACCTGCCCGGTCAGCACCATCCGGACGACCTCCATGGCCTCCGGCGTGGTGACCCGCAGCCCGGCGGTGAACGTCGAGTCGATGCCGTTGCGGGCGAGCGCCGCGTTGATCTGCGGGCCGCCGCCGTGCACGATCACCGGCTTCAGCCCGGCGTAGCGCAGGAACACGATGTCCTCGGCGAAGGAGTGCCGCAGCGCCTCGTCCGTCATCGCGTGCCCGCCGTACTTGATCACGACGGTCCTGCCGTGGAAGCGCTCCAGCCAGGGCAGCGCCTTGATGAGCGTCTCCGCCTTCGAGAGCACGCCCGCCCGGTTGCCGCGGATCTCCGCGCCGCTCGTGATCGCGCTCATGTCGAGTACGCCGAGTTCTCGTGGACGTAGTCGGCCGTGAGGTCGGTCGTCCAGACGGTGGCGCTGTGCGGCCCGGCGGCCAGGTCGACGGTGATCGTCACGTCGCGGGGCCGCAGGTCGACCTTGTCGCGGTCGTCGCCGGACGCGCCGTTCCGGCACACCCACACGCCGTTGATCGCGACGTTGAGCTGGTCGGGCTCGAACACCGCGTCGGTGGTGCCGACCGCCGACAGCACCCGGCCCCAGTTCGGGTCCTCGCCGTGGATCGCGCACTTGAGCAGGTTGTTGCGGGCGATGGACCGGCCGACGGCGACCGCGTCGTCCTCGGACGCGGCGCCGACGACCTCGATCGCGATGGCCTTGGACGCGCCCTCGGCGTCCACCAGAAGCTGCCGGGTGAGGTCGCCGCACACCTCGGTGAGCAGCGCGGTGAACTCCTCCTCGTCCGGGACGACCCCGGCGGCGGCGGACGCCAGCAGCAGGACGGTGTCGTTGGTGGACATGCAGCCGTCGGAGTCGAGCCGGTCGAGGGTGGCGCGGGTCGCGGCGCGCAGCGCCCGGTCGAGCGTCCCGGCGGGCAGGTCGGCGTCGGTGGTGATGACGCACAGCATCGTGGCGAGGGACGGGGCGAGCATGCCCGCGCCCTTCGCCATCGCGCCGATCATGTAGCCGCCCGCGCCCTGCCGGAAGGAGATCTTCGCGACGGTGTCGGTGGTGCGGATCGCGTCGGCGGCGGCGAGCCCGCCGTCGCCGCGCGACAGCTCGGCGGCGGCCTTGCCGACGCCGGGCAGCAGCAGGTCCATGGGGAGGCGCTCGCCGATCAGCCCGGTGGAGCAGACGGCGATCTCGCCGGCGGAGTCGTCCAGCAGCTCGGCGGCCTTCTCCGCGGTGGCGTGGGTGTCCTGGAAGCCGGGCGCGCCGGTGCAGGCGTTCGCGCCGCCGGCGTTCAGCACGACCGCGCGGACGCGGCCGCCCTTGAGGACCTGCTGCGACCACAGGACGGGCGCGGCCTTCACGCGGTTGCGGGTGAAGACCCCGGCCGCGGCGCGGGACGGCCCGTCGTTGACGACGAGGGCCAGGTCGCGGTTGCCGCTGTCCTTCAGCCCGGCGACGACGCCGGCGGCGCGGAAACCCCTGGGGGCGGTGACGCTCACGGGGAGACTCCGATCGTGGTGAGCCCGAGGTCTTCGGGCAGGCCGAGGGCGATGTTGGCGCTCTGGACCGCGCCGCCCGCGGTGCCCTTGGCGAGGTTGTCGACGGCGGCGACCACGACGATGCGGCCGGCCGCCTCGTCCAGGGCGGTCTGGAGCAGGACGGTGTTGGCGCCGAGCGTCATGGACGTGGCGGGCCATGCGCCCTCGGGCAGCAGGCCGACGAACGGCTCGCCGGCGTAGGCCTTCTCGTAGGCGGCGCGCAGCGATGCGGCGGTCACGCCGGGGCGGGCCTTGGCCGTGCAGGTCGCGAGGATGCCGCGGCTCATCGGCGCGAGCGTCGGGGTGAACGACACGGTGACCGGCTCCCCCGCCGCGGCGCTCAGGTTCTGCACCATCTCCGGCGTATGCCTATGCGTCCCGCCGACGCCGTAGGCGGAGACCGAGCCCATGACCTCGCTGCCCAGCAGGTGCGGCTTGAGGGCCCGTCCGGCGCCCGAGGTACCGGACGCGGCGACCACGACGGCGTCGGGTTCGGCGAGCCCGGCGGTGTACGCGGGGGCCAGCGCGAGCGACACCGCGGTCGGGTAGCAGCCGGGGACGGCGATGCGCCTGGCACCGCGCAGCGCGTCCCGGTGGCCGGGCAGCTCGGGCAGGCCGTAGGGCCAGGTGCCCGCGTGGGGGGTGCCGTAGAACGCCTCCCACGCGGCCGCGTCGGCGATGCGGTGGTCGGCGCCGCAGTCGACGACCAGCACGTCCTCGCCGAGCCGGGCGGCGAGCGGGCCGGACCGGCCGTGCGGCAGCGCCAGGAACACGACGTCGTGGCCGGCGAGGGTCTCGGGGGTGGTCTCGGCCAGGACGCGCCCGGCCAGGGATCGCAGGTGGGGCTGGTGCGCGCCCAGCTCGGTGCCCGCGTTGGAGCCCGCCGTCAGCGCGCCGATCTCGAACTCTGGATGTCCCGCCAGGATGCGCAGCAGCTCGCCGCCCGCGTACCCGCTGGCGCCGGCGACCGCCGTCCGGATTCCCATCTCCCCATGCCCTCTCGAAGACGACAGCAAGAGTATGCAGGACCCTGAATGTCTATTCAACACCGGGGTCCGGTTTTCCCACCTGCTGAGACGAGCGCCACAGCGGGCCGATCCGTCAACCGATGTTGACATCCGGGGCGTGTCAACCTATGTTGACGTCATGGATCCGAGAGTATTTAGAGATCTAAAGATTTGCCCACTGAACATCAGTCCCCTAACATCCTCGCCATGAAGAACCCCGGCTTCAGCGATCTCGTGATGCCCGGCCCCATGGAGGAGTGGCCGATCGGCCGGCTCTTCGCCACGGCCTCGCGGCTGTCGGGGCCCGTCGCCTGGCGGATCATCGAGAAGCACGGCATCAGCCCCGCCGGGTTCTTCCTGCTGCGGCTGCTCATCGTCGAGGACGGGCTGCGTCCCGGCGAGGCCGCCAAGCGGCTGCTGGTCACCCCCGCCACGATCACCTCGGTCGCCGACACCCTGGAGCGCAACGGGCACGTCCGGCGCGAGCGCTCCTACCGCGACCGGCGCGGCGTGATGCTGCGCATCACCGACTCGGGCCGGCAGCTGATCGCCGAGAAGTCCCAGCCCATCGGCCGGGACCTCGGCCGCCTCTACGACGTCGTGGACGAGGGCGACGAGGAGGCCGTCCGCAGGTTCCTGGTCAACCTGATCAAACGGTTCGAGAACTACTCCCACGAAGAGGAAGCGGAGGGAGACGGCGCATGACCGAACCCCCGGAAGCCGCTGTTCGCACAGTCGACCTGAGGAAGACCTATCCCGCGTCCGGGCCGCGCCCCGAGGTGCCCGCCGTGCAGGGCATCGACCTGGACGTCCCGCGCGGCGAGTTCTTCGGCCTGCTCGGCCCGAACGGCGCGGGCAAGTCCACCACCATCGGCATGCTCACGACGCTGGTCGTCCCGACCGGCGGCAGCGCGCACGTGACCGGCCTGGACGTGGTGAAGGACGCCGTCGAGATCAAGCGCCGCATCGGCGTCGTCTCGCAGAACAACACCCTCGACAGCGACCTGACCGTCGCCGAGAACCTGGAGTTCCGCGGCCGCTACTTCGGGCTCGGCGCCCGCGACGCCCGCAGGCGCGCGGCCGAGCTGCTGGAGCTGTTCGGCCTCACCGAGACGCGCGGCGGCAACCCGTTCGAGATCTCCGGCGGGCAGGCCAAGCGCGTCATGATCTGCCGGGCCCTCATGCACGGCCCCGAGGTGCTGTTCCTGGACGAGCCGACCGCCGGCCTCGACCCGCAGACCCGCACCAACCTGTGGGAGGTGCTGCGCGGGCTCCAGGCCGCCGGGCAGACGATCGTCCTCACCACCCACTACATGGAGGAGGCGGAGGCGCTCTGCGACAGGGTCGCGGTCGTCGACCACGGGAAGATCCTGGCCAGCGGCACGGTGGACCAGCTGAAGTCCAGCGCCGGCGCCGACACCGTCATCACCGTCACCTACGACTCCGCCGCCCCGCGGGAGATCGAGAAGCTCGCCGACCGCAGCGGGATCAGCAAGGTCGAGGTGAACGACGGCCAGGTGCGCGTCTTCGCCGCCGAACCGGACGGCATCCTCGGCGAGCTCGTCACGATCGGGTCGGGCGCGGGCGTCGGCGTCACCGACGCCACCCAGCTCCGCCCCAGCCTGGAGACCGTCTTCCTCACCCTCACCGGACGGGAGTACCGCGAATGACCGCCGCAGCAGCCCCCGCCGTCCTGGCCCCGCCGCCTCCCGCGCGGGCGACGATCCCGCGCACGTTCGCCGCGATGATGGCGCGCGAGGCGCGGGTCATGCGCAAGAACTTCCTGGCCACGTTCGTCCGGGTGCTGGTGCAGCCGGTGATGTTCGTGTTCGTGTTCGCCTACGTGCTGCCGAAGCTCGGCGGCGGCGCGATGGCGGGCGGGCCGGGCGGCCCGACGTTCTCCACCATCCTCGTGCCGGGCCTGGTCGGCTCGTCCATCATCATGCAGGCCATGATGGCGGTGATCTTCCCGCTGATGATGGAGCTGACCTGGCAGAAGTCGATCACCGACCGGGCGCTGGCCCCGGTGCCCATCCCGCTGCTGGCCGCGCAGAAGATCATCGCGGCGGCGACGCAGGGGCTGATCGGCGGGCTGCTGGTCTTCCCCGCGGTGCTGTTCATCCACGCCGACGGGCAGGCCCCGGAGGTGCACGTGGGCAACTGGCCGGTCCTGATCGTGGTGATGGTGGCCGGGTCGCTGCTGTCGGCGGCCGGCGGCCTGCTGCTCGGCACGCTGATGAACCCGCAGAAGGTCCAGGTCCTGTTCGCGATGGTGCTGCTGCCGATGACGATGCTCGGCTGCGTGTACTACCCGTGGTCGGCGCTGGACCACATCCGCTGGCTGCAGATCCTCAGCCTGTTCAACCCGCTGGTGTACGTCAGCGAGGGGCTGCGCAGCGCGCTCACCCCCGGCATCCCGCACATGCCGATGTGGGCGTTCCTGCTCGCCGTCGTCGGCGGTACGGCCCTGCTGACCTGGGCCGCGACCCGCACGTTCACCAAACGCGTCCTCACCTGACCCGGAAGGCGGGAGCGGGGCCCGGAGATTTGCCAAACCCCGGGCCCCTGGTGTTACCGCCCACTTCGCACGCCGGTGTCAGGTGGCCGCGGATCATCCTGAGGCCCTCGTGCGTTGCCGTTACGCCATCGCCCCACGAGCGGAGCGAGCCGGATTCGAACCGGCATCCCAAGGGTGTCGTCCACGTCCGCGCGATCCGGCGATCGGCGGTGAATGCTGAGTCTGGAGCGAGAGTCTGAGGTTGAGCGGGCGGCTGCCTCTACCTGTTGGGCCACCCCGGCACGGGCGCCGGGGGCGGGATTCGAACCCGCACTGGACGCTCACCCTGATCAGCTTCGGCTTCAGCTTCAGCTTGCGCTCCTCGCGCACCCCCCGCGCAGCGGGGGGATCCTATTGAGTTGTCACGGGCCGCGTCGTCGCGGGCCGGGTCGTCGCGGGCCGGACGGGCCGCGGCCGCGTCAGCCGAAGACGTAGCCGAGCACGGCCTCGCCGACGCGCTGGTCGGTCACCTCGGCGCCGTTGGCCTCCTCGCGCGCGAACTTCACGGCGTCCTGCAGCTTCTCGACCCGGTCGAGCAGCTCGTTGACCCGCCTGGCCGGCAGCGCGCCGGAGAACTTCACCGTCGTCCAGTGGCCGACCGCGACGTCCTCGTAGTAGACCTCGACCTGGGCCGGGTGCTTCTCGGTCGCCTCGGACTTGACGTGGTTGCGCGGCACCTTCTTGGTCTTCACCGTGCGGACCGGCTCCGTCCGCCACACGTCGGTGGACGGGTCGAACGTCCACGTCTCCGCGGCGTCCAGGGTCGGCAGCTTCCGCAGGAAGGCGTGCAGGTCGTTCAGCTGCTTCTCCAGGAACAGCAGGTAGGTGACCGGCACGTCCCGGACCAGCGTCGTGCCGTCCACGGTCACGTCGGCGCGGGCGACGCAGTTCGCCCAGTCCTTGGTCGCGGTGACGTCGAACAGCCGGGTGAGCGAGCGCATCACGTCCCGCAGCACGCTCTCCACCGTGACCTGGACGCGGGTGGACTCGGCGGGCAGCTGGTCGCCGTCCTCGTCCTTCGGCTGGTAGGTCCGCGAGATGCCGGACAGCAGCGGGGCCTTCTGCGTCGCCTGGTGCGCCGCCGCCAGGTCCTGGAGGGCCTTGCTCTTCACGCCCTTCTCGACCGCGATGATCTGGTTGAGCTTCGTCGGCATCTCGTTCACTTCCCCTCGATCGCGAGCACGACCGTAGCAGCGATGATCACGCAAGATCACCCATTTATCGGGATCACATGGGCGCCGTCTCGGTGAGGCCGGCGGTGCGGTCCTGGCGCAGCCAGCGGGTCAGGCCGAGGGTGCGCAGGAACGGCAGGTCGTGGCTGACCACGATCAGCGCGCCCTCGTACGCGGCGAGGGCCTGGGCGAGCTGGGCGGCGCCGGCCATGTCGAGGCTGTTCGTCGGCTCGTCCAGCAGGAGGAGCTGCGGGGCGGGCTCGGCGAGCAGCAGGGACGCCAGGACGGCGCGGAACCGCTCCCCGCCCGACAGCGTGCCGGCCTTCCGCTCGGCCCGGGCGCCGCGGAACAGGAACCGGGCGAGGCCCGCCCTGACCTCGGACGGCGGCGCCGACGGCGCCTGCGCCCGGACGTTGTCGATCACGCTCAGCTCCTCGTCCAGGATGTCGAGGCGCTGCGGCAGGTACCGGACGCCGTCGACGCCGATCTTGACGGTGACCCCCTCCGGGACGCGCTCACCGGTGAGCATCCGCAGGAACGTCGTCTTGCCCGCGCCGTTCGGGCCGGTCAGCGCGATCCGCTCCGGGCCCCGGACGATCAGCTCGGTGAGCGTGCCGGTCTCCGGTCCGGGCGCGCTCAGGCCGGTGACCTCGGCGACCGTCCGGCCCGCCGGGACGCGGGTGGCCGGCAGCTCGATCCGGATCTCCGCGTCGTCGCGGACCGCGTCCTCCGCCTCGGCGAGCCGGGTGCGGGCGTCGGCGAGCCGCTCCTCGTGCATGATGCGGTGCTTGCCCGCCGCGACCTGCGCCTGCCGTTTGCGCTCCTGCATGATGATCTTGGGCTCGCGCTTGTTCTCGAACATCTTGTTGCCGTAGCGCCTGCGCCTGGCGAGCTTGACGCGGGCCTCCTCCAGTTCGCGCTTCTGGCGGCGCAGGTCGGTCCCGGCCGCCCTGACCGCCCGCTCGGCGGCCTCCTTCTCGACGGCGAGCAGCTCCTCGTAGGCGGACAGGGCGCCGCCGAAGGTCCGGACCGCGCCGTCGCGCAGGTCGGCGATCTCGTCGACGCGGTCGAGCAGCTCCCGGTCGTGGCTGACGACGACGAGCACGCCAGTCCAGGACTCGACCGCGTCGTAGAGGCGGCGGCGCGCGTCCAGGTCGAGGTTGTTGGTGGGCTCGTCCAGGAGCAGGACGTCGGGGCGGGCGAGGAACTGCGCCGCGAGCCCGACCATCACGGCCTCGCCCCCGGAGAGGGTCGGCACGGTCCGGTCCAGGCCGACGTGGTCGAGGCCGAGGCGGCCGAGTTCGGCGCGGGCGCGCTCCTCGACGTCCCAGTCGTCCCCGACGGCGGCGAAGTTCTCCTCGGTGGCCTCGCCGCGCTCGATGGCGTGCAGCGCGGCGCGGGCCGCGCCGATCCCGAGCAGGTCGGCGACGGTGGCCGCGCCGTCCAGGACGAGGTTCTGCGGCAGGTGGCCGACCTCCCCCTCGACGGCGACGGTGCCCGAAGCGGGCCGCACCTCGCCGGCGATGATCTTCAGCAGGGTGGACTTGCCGGAGCCGTTGACGCCGATGAGCCCGGTCCGGCCGGTGCCGAACGCGGCGTCCAGGCCGTCCAGGACGACGGTGCCGTCCGGCCAGGCGAACGACAGGTCCGAGCACACGATGGCGAAGGACATGGGCGGCCTCCATGGGTTCGAGCGGGTTCGGGCTGCATGGAGACACCGCGGGATCGCGCTACGCGCCGGCGGGCATGAGAAAGCCCGGCGGGACGAGGGTCCGCTCTGAGGCCACGTGCGCGGGCCGGTGACGGCCGTACGCGCGGTGTCGGACCTCAGATCCTCAATGGACTCCCCTGCCGGGCGGCGATATGACGGCGTCGAGACTACCCGAGCTCTTATCGCAACACAAGTCGCGTTAAGGATTTTCCGGTGGAGGTCCGCCGGGCCGCCCGCCATCCTGGTGCGATGGGAGCCGTCAGCCCCGTGTTCGCCGGGCGCGCCGCCGAGCTGGCCGAGCTGCGCGCGGCGCACGCGCGGGCGTGCGCGGGCGAGCCCGCCGCCGTGCTCGTCGGCGGCGAGGCGGGCGGCGGCAAGACCCGCCTGGTCGCCGAGTTCACCCGGGGCCTGCGCGCGCTGGAGGGCGGATGCCTCGACCTGGGCGCGGCCAGCCTGCCCTACGCGCCGTTCAGCGCGATGCTGCGGCGCCTCGGCCGGGACGCGGTCGCGTCGCTGGCGCCGGGGCCGGCCCTGCCGGAGCTGGCCCGGCTGATGCCCGGCCTGACCGCCGCCGCGCCGCCGCCCGACGACGGCACCGGGCAGATGCGGCTGTTCGAGCACGTGCTGGCGCTGGTGGAGCGGCTCGGCGAGGACGAGCCGCTCGTCCTGGTGGTCGAGGACGCCCACTGGGCGGACGCCTCCACGCGGGACCTGCTGTCCTTCCTGCTCCGGAACCCGCCGCGCGGCCGGGTGCTGCCGGTCGTCACCTTCCGCCCCGAGGAGCCGGACACCCGGCCCCTGTTCGCCGAACTGGCCCGCCTCCCGCACGTGGCGCGCGTCGACCTGCCGCCGCTCAGCCTGTCGGAGGTGGCGGACCAGGTGCGGGGCATCCTCGGCGAAGCCGACCCCGCCCTGGTGCGGGACGCCCGCGCCCGCGGCGGCGGCAACCCGCTGTTCGTGGAGGCGCTCGTCGGCAGCCCCGGCGAGGCGGTCCCCGGCTCGCTGCGCGACCTGCTGCTCGGCCGCGTCCGCCGGCTGCCGGACGGGACCCGCACGGCGCTGCGGGCGGCGAGCGCGGCCGGGGACCGCGTCGGGCACGCGCTGCTGGGCGCGGTGACCGGCCTGCCCGAGTCCGGCCTCAGCGCGGCGCTGCGCCCCGCCGTCGACCACGGCCTGCTCGTCGCGGACGGCGACGGGTACGCGTTCCGGCACGCGCTCATCCGCGAGGCCGTCCACGAGGACCTGCTCCCCGGCGAGCGCGCCGCGCTCCACCGCCGGTACGCCGAGGCCATCGAGCGCTCCCCCGGCCTCAGCGACGCGCCGGCGAGCGCCCTGGCCGTCCACTGGCAGGGCTGCGGCGACCACGCCCGGGCACTGGCCGCCGCGTGGCGCGCGGCGGACGAGCGGCGGTCCGCCACCGCCTACGCCGAGCAGCTGGCGCTGCTGGAACGCGTCCTGCGGCTGTGGGACCTGGTCCCGGCCGCCGAGTCCCTGACCGGCCTCTCCCGGCCGGAGGTGCTGGAGGCCGCGGCGGAGGCCGCCGGGGCGGTCGGCGACCCCCGGCACGGGCTCCCCCTCGTCCGGCGGGCACTGGACGAGACCGACCGCGCCCGCGACCCGGACCGGGCGGCGCGGCTGCTGGCGCTCCGCGCGCTGATGGGCGGATACCAGGGCCGGGACGACGAGCTCGACGACCTCCGGGAGGCCGAGCGGCTCGCCGCGCGGCCCACCCCGGCGCGCGTCCACGTGCTCGCGCGGCTGAGCGGCCGGCTGCTGGTCCACGGCGAGACCGCCGAGGGCGAGCGCTTCGGCCGGGAGGGGCTGGAGCTGGCCCGC